>CAYTTD010000345.1:0-2814 GCA_964440595.1 uncultured Gaiellales bacterium | reverse complement strand
ACCTGCAAAAAGCCTACGTGCGTGCGGTCGTCGATGCGGTCAACGACCTTGATCCTGTCTGCGATAACCGAGTAAGTTCCTTCAAAAGCCTCAAAAAATTCGGTGGTGTCGCGAATCATCTCAACGCCGGTTATCCGTTGCAGTACGCTCATTACCGGGCCGCCTGATCCGCCGATTGACCTAAGTCCGATCCTTCCCATCTTCATGCCGGGTCGTAGAAACCATCTGAGCGACTTGCCTTCCAGGAATGAGAGCAGGCGGTGAGGTGACGTGAGCAGGTCTCGCGCGTGAACGCTGGGCGGTGTATCAACTACCAGCAGGTCGTACCTTCCTGATCTGTCAATCTCAAACAGTCGTTCAAGCGCCATGTACTCCTGAACGCCAGCAGTGCTTACTGAGATGTTCTGATAGATGCGATTGTGAAGGATTCGGTCTTGCGACTCGGGGTCTCCTGCAGTTTCCATTACCAGTCGATCAAATGCGCGTTTGGGATCCAACATAAGGGCGTATAGCTCGCCACCGTTGCTCCGACCCTTTTTGGTTCCGATGTCAACCCTTCGCTCACGATCATCCAAGCCATCCAGACCAAGAGCATCGGCGAGGCGTCTGGCCGGATCAATGGTGAGAACGCAAACGCGGCGCCCCCTCCTAGCCTCATTTACCGCTATCGATGCTGCTATCGAGGTTTTGCCAACACCGCCGCTACCGCACACGAGAAGTACATTAAGGCTCTCAATCCTCTGCTGAAGTCGCTTGGTGTGAGTCACGCTTTGCCCCCCTGCCTTGCGACAAGCTCTGCCAATGCGTTTACCAGAAGGCGAGGATTGTCGTCAGTGGCGATAACCTCAGGCACTTTGACCACCTCGTACTCTGATAGGTCGGTAGTTAAACGATCGATCTCGACCTTCTGATCAGAATGTCGCATTGCATCTGCAATGGCCGACCAGAGTGCGTCGCTAACGTCATCATTCTTCAGGTCTCGATTCTGTGCCTCTTGCAGCTGTATGAGGTCGGCGTTCGAGTATCGTTCAGGGGTAACGCAATTTGCGATGATCTTGGCAATGGGGATGTTGGATTCCACGAGTCCGGAAGCTAACTGGATTGTCTCTGTTACAGGCAGCTCTTCGGGTAGCGACACAAGCACCACTTCGGATCGGTCGGGGTCAGTTACAAACTCATCTACCTCTCGCGCTTCTGCAGCCACTGGGCCTATTACAAACATGCGTGCGACAATCCCAGCCATTCGCAGCAGACCCATTCCGTGCCCGGTTGCGGGAGCGTCCACAATTATTGCCTCATAGCGAGGGTGTCGGCTTCTGGGCTGAGTCTCGTTTGCAAGGGCCCAGATCTTGCCCAATATCAACAGCTCTCTGAAACCTGGGGCTGCCTGCGCAAACTGTTCGATCACCGGATTGCCAACCAGGCGATTTGCAACCGACTTGATCCTGAGGCGTATCTGTGCGTACTCCTGTAATGCCTTGGTGGCATTCATTCGCATCGCAAACAGAGCAGGTGAGACTGCCTCTGGTTCATAACCAATGGCGCGATCAGTAAGAACGTTGGCGGCTGATGAATTGCTTTCCTCGGTAAGGTCGATCAAAAGTGTTCTGTATCCGGCATCCCGAAACGCAATTGCCATCGTCGCCGCAATCGTTGACTTGCCAACACCGCCCTTACCGGTAACCCAATAGGTTTTGGGAGTTAGCCCAAATGGGAGGCTCGTAGCCTGCTTTGTTGGTGCGGATGCCATTGTCTGTGAACCCTACCTGTCCGCGCACACCCCGGCCACGATGAAGTCCGCCGCAGGCCACCCTCAAGTAAACAATAAGGTTTTTCAGTGGTTCAACGGTGATCATGTGTGAACTGACGCATGCAGAAGCGTTTTGTGCCTCAACTCAACGTGACGCACAGGCGTGGCAGATTCGATATGTCGGCAGGAGATCACCCATTGTGCTGAACAATCATCATCAAAACTCAGGAACAAACCAACCCGTAGTGGATCACTCGGTTGAGCCGGTGCAGGCTGTGCCAAATGAGCTCACATCGTCAACGCCACTGGTTGCCAATGTCGTTGGGGCATCCCCTATGACCGCAGCGCTGCAGCAGGAACAGCAAAGGCAGAGCTACATACCGCAACAAAGCGATCCATTCGGCCCACGATTTGTAACCAATCGTCAGCAGAGGCGCTGCCAGGTGCTCTCGATTTCGAACCAGAAGGGTGGAGTTGCCAAGACGACCACTACGATGAACCTTGCGGCTGCCTTGACCGAGGCTGGCAACAAGGTCCTGGTCGTTGATATGGATCCCCAAAGCAATCTGACAATGAGCTTCGGCATCGACGTAGAGGCGCTCGAGAAGAGCATCTTTGATGTTCTCGTGCACAAGTATCCGATCGAGCATGTTATCCATGCGACTCCGGAGTGCGACGTTGCGGTTTCGAGCATTGACCTGGCGGGTGCGGAGCTTGCCCTGTCAGGAATGATCGGTCGTGAGCGATCTTTGGAGAAGGCGTTGTCAACAGTCAAGAATGACTACGACTGGGTTCTTATTGACACACCTCCTTCTCTGGGGTTGCTCACCGTAAACGCATTTACGGCCTCTGATGGAGTGATAGTTCCGGTTCAGGCTGAATACCTGTCGTTGCGCGGTCTCGTGCAGCTCGATAACACACTGCAGGTAATTCGCGAGCACTTGAACCCTCGCGCGCGGATTACAGGAATTCTGCGAACTATGTTTGATGGACGTACGATCCACTCGCGTGAGGCGGTTGAACTGCTTGAGCAGACTTACGGTGACCGGTTGATGCAGACTCTG
>CAYTTD010000344.1:0-2819 GCA_964440595.1 uncultured Gaiellales bacterium | reverse complement strand
GATTAAGGCTCCTGGCCGCGACATGATCACACTAAAGAAAGAGGCTGGAGATTGGCTGGCAGATGGTAAGCCCGCAGATGCGAAAGCAGTCACCGCACTGTTCAAGGCGATGTCCAAAGCAAAGACTGAAGAGCTTGTGTCGAGGAACGAAGACAACCACGCTGGTTTCGGAGTTGCCAAAGACAGCAGCACACTCCTGACGGTAGACGCTGACGGCAAGACTACAAAGTACGTGATCGGCAATGCTGGAGAGACAGCCAACACCTTTTATGTGCGGCGCGAGAATGAAAAGAACGTGTACCTTGCAAAAGGTACACTACAGACCGAAGTATCCAAGGATCTGGAGGATGGGCGCCCCCAGGTCAAGAAAGAAAAGAAGAACAAAGTCAAGTGACATTTCATAACGACACTGAACTCCAGATGCGCAGGGTAGAAGACCCAACTGCCTTCACTGGCATAGCTCTGATTGGCCCAATGGGCAGCGGCAAGTCAACTATTGCGCCACTCATCGCCGAACGCCTGGGGTGGCCATCGCTCGATCTTGATGAGAAGCGTTGGGACTACTACGACGAGATCGGTTTCGACAAGGACAAAGAGAAGTCAGCCTGGCAAGAGGGTGGTTTCAGAGGTGTTTATGAGTATTGGAAGCCCTACGAGGTACATGCAGTCGAGCGGGTCGCCAGCGATTACTCACATAACGTAATCGCATTCGGCGCCGGCCACAGCGTTTACGACAACGAAAAATTTGCTGAAAGGGCCAAAATGGCACTTCAGGATTGGGCAGTGATCCATCTGTTGCCTTGTGAGGATTTACAGAAAGCACATCGGGTGCTCCTCGAACGACAGCCAGCCGAAGCTCAAAACAACGTTGCCGGTTTTGACGGCGAAAGAGATTTTCACCAATACATCCTTGAACACCCTGGCAATGCTGAACTTGCCACTTCGACTTTTTACACAGACGGAAAGACCACTCAGCAGACTTTGTCTGAGATCTGGGATTGGCTTGTGGCTCACGGAATGCGAAGCGAAGGCCCGGTCAGCGATCTTCTTTAGTCTGGTAGATTGCATTGGTCAATGAAAGGGGCTTCCATGCTGATCGCGGTGCCAAATGAAACCGTAGACGGGGAACAAAGAGTTGCTTTGACACCCGATGCCGTCAGCCGCCTGGTTAAGGACGGGCATAAGGTAAGAATCGAGACCTGCGCGGGAGCCTTGGCTGGCTGGACCGATGCAGATTATTCCGGTGCTGGTGCCGAGGTGGCAAGCAATGCCAATGATGTTTTTGACGGTGCAGACGTGGTGTTTATGGTAAACCGTCCGACGGAAATGCCTGGCGGCGCAAGCCACGTCGAAATGATTCCTGAAGGCGCAGTGTTGATTGGCATGCTGGCTCCGCTGTCTGACGAATCTGGAATCAAGCGAATTGCAGAACGGGGCATTACAGCGTTTTCGATGGAGATGGTACCACGCATAAGTCGAGCACAGTCGATGGATGCATTGTCATCGATGAGCACCGTAGCGGGGTACAAGGCAACGCTGATCGCAGCAGATAGATTGGACAAATTCTTCCCGATGCTTATGACCGCCGCGGGAACAGTTGCACCTGCGAGAGTATTCGTTCTTGGTGCTGGTGTTGCCGGTCTTCAGGCGATAGCGTCCGCCAGGCGCCTCGGCGCAGTTGTATCGGCATTTGATACACGCGCGGTAGTGAAGGAGCAGGTTGAAAGCCTGGGTGCAACATTCGTTGAACTTGATGTTGCTGGCGATGCCGAGGCATCCGGAGGATATGCGCGTGAGCTGACACCTGAGGAACAGGACAAACAGCGAAAGATGGTTGCAGACCACATAGCCAAGAGTGACGTAGTAATCACAACAGCGCTCGTACCCGGACGACCAGCACCGCTGCTGATACCGACATCTACTGTTGAGCGCATGCGCACCGGCGCAGTGATCGTTGACCTGGCGGCCGAGACGGGTGGAAACTGCGAGCTCACAAAGTACGGAGAAGAGATAGTTCACACAAATGGCGTGAGAATCGTTGGTCCAAAGAACCTCCCGGCTACCATGCCACTACATGCAAGCCAACTCTATTCGAAGAATCTGACGAACCTTTTTGCCCTGCTGGTCAAGGATCAGGAAATCAACGTTGATCTCGAAGACGAGATCATTGCTGGATCGCTGGTAACCAATATGGGAGCAGTCGTTCACCCGATGCTGATTGAAAGATATGGCTCCATGACGACTCCGGCTGCCACCGTTGGCAGCTCAAATGATTCAGAAGGAGGAGTAAGAGATGACCGCTGAATTTGTGGCGCAGATGACGGTGTTGGTTCTCGCGGCGTTTGTTGGGTTTGAGGTGATCTCGAAGGTGCCAACTATGCTCCACACACCGCTTATGAGCGCAACCAACGCCATTCACGGAGTGGTACTTGTTGGAGCGCTGCTCGTGCTTGGAACCAATCCTGACAACCTTTACGTTCAGGTCATTGGCTTCTTTGCAGTTGTGTTTGGCACGATGAATGTAGTTGGCGGCTTCGTCGTCACTGACCGCATGCTCGAGATGTTCAAGGGCAAAGAAGAACAGCACAAGAGGTCTGAGTAACGTATGGACTTTCACGATCAGCAACTCATAGACGTTCTATACCTGATTGCAGCCGCAGTCTTCATCGTCGGACTCAGAAAGCTTGGTTCACCGAAGACGGCCCGCAATGGCAACTTCATAGCAGGCATTGGCATGGCCATTGGACTTATAGCAACGATGTTCCACAGTGGCTTTGATTACTCCGGCCTGGGAATGCTGCTCATAGCGATTGGAGTTG
>CAYTTD010000343.1:0-2831 GCA_964440595.1 uncultured Gaiellales bacterium | reverse complement strand
CTCCGAAGGTAGCGTCCAAATCACCATCTGATTCGAATCTGGCAATGTAAGGATCGCTATTTGCGTTGCCTACATAGCCGCAGGCGACAAAAGTGCCGTCGCTATTCAGGTCAAGTGCGCGTAATCCAGAGCCGCTGGTTCCTGGATCAAGGATTTTGTTTCCTCCGGTACCGAATGAGCCGTCAAGCGCTCCGCTCGAAGTAACTCGTTGCAGGAGCAGATCGTAGTCAGTGCCGTTCCAATATTGGCCGACACTCAAAATTTTGTCATCAGGCTGGATTTCGATGTCTTGAATTCCGCTGTTGCCTCCTACTACTCTGCATACAACGCCATCAGTGTCAAAAGTAGTATCTAGTGCCCCATCGGCATTGAATCTCCAGTAGCAGTTTTGACTGCCCGCCGCAAGAATTTTTCCATTGCTTAGTTGTTTCAATGAAAAGCTGAAATTGTAGCCGCCAAAAGGAACAACGGATATTCCGTCGCCGCCACCAAATGTTGGGTCAAGATCTCCGTCGAGTTCGAATCTTGCAATTAGAGGTGTCGCGGACGGCACAAGCGATGTGCCGCCCCCCACCAGAAGCTTGCCATCGGATTGCAGAGTCATTGGTTGGGGTCCAACTGCGCTTTCATCGGTGTCTGTGCCGTCTACGTCAATCAAGGATTTGCCATCAGCGTGCCAGGAATTGTCAAATGCGCCCGTCCGATCGTATTTCAGCACGAAGATGTCGTCGTCGGCGCCGTTGTCGGCAGTTCCTGCAACATAGAATTCACCGCCTTTACCGGCAATCACTCCATAGACTTGATCAGCGCCCGTTCCAACTGTATCTGTCGAGCGCTTACCGGCTGTTGCAAATGTTGTGTCAAGCGCGCCATCGCCATGCTGCCAGATCGCCGCACCATATTGATCTGTCTGGAACACCTTCAAAAACGCTGTGTCGTTGCTTGATCCAAACGTAACGGCGCAGTCGGTGCCTGTGATGGCGTTGTCGCCAACCTGCGCGTCGCCAAAGTCGGTGATGCCCGATACGAGGGGCCCGCAGCCTGCGGTGCTGATTGTTGAAGCCGAGAGAAAGTTCACGTGCACGTTTGTGTTGGCGGTTTTTGAGGTGGTGGTAGACGCGGCAATTGACGGGGCGCAGGTCACCAGCACCAGCATTGCGGCCGTGCCCAGTAGTGCGGCGAGCTGCGTGAGCGTGTGCCTGGTATGTCGCACCCTCTTATACATTTGGCGACGTCACCTCAAATGTAATCGGCGCGTCGAATCCACCCGGAGTCTGGCTGTCAGACGAGCGCACGCCAAAGCGCAGGTTCGCTGTGGCGTCAACCGTAGTGCCGGTCAGACTGGTTGCTATTCGCGCTCCGGCGGTGCCGGCTGTAGCGACGATTGGGTTCCAGTTAGCGCTAATGCCGGTGGTGCAGTTGCCGCTGCCTGCGACTGTCCAACCATTCACTCCCCCGCCTGTTGCATTGTTGGCGGTGGTGTGGAGGCATGCGCCGAACATGTTTGCGCCCTCGGCCCAGTTGTAATCATTGCCGGCGTTGTCGTCGTCGTAGTCGTAGACGGTGTTGCCCGACATCTTTGCTATGGCGCCGTTCGTGCCACCGGCCTGAGATCCGCCAATGAATACTCCACCGTCAACCGTGGCGGTTAGAGCGGATGTAGCATCGGCGCCGCTTATGTCAATAAGTTTGATTCCATCGGTATCAAACGTGGTGTCGAGCGTTGCATCACTCTTTACCTTGATTAGCGTCAGGTCTGTGCCCGTGTTAACCGAGACGAGCATCGAGCCATCACCGAGTGCAACAACTTCCGTTGCCTGGTCGGTTCCACCAATATCCAAAGTCACTTTGCCGTCACCGCTGAATGTATTGTCGAGGGAGCCATCTGCGTTAAAGCGTGCGATGAATACATCAGGGGTCGCGTCGTAACCAACAAAAACCACTTTGCCGTCGTACATCAGTGCGGAATCAGCAATGTCACCAGTTGCGGCACCGTTTGCAAACTCGACAACGCCGTCACCACCTCCCCATGAAGTGTCTGGCGCGCCACTTGCTAACAGCTTGCCAAAATAAACCCAGCGGCTGCCCGCAACGCCGCTGCCCGCAAAGTACATCTTGCCATCAGGGAGCATGTGAAGTGAGACAATCTTGTCTGGGCAGGTTGAGCAAAGATCAAATTGAGCGACGCCGCCGCTGCCGAAGCTGGTTTCATAGGCGCCGCTGCTGCTCATCTTGTGGATCTGTGAGATTGCTCCAGTGCTGCTAGTGCCCGCGGTATAAAACCCGCCCCTTGCGTCAACTGCGAGGTCGCGGCCTTCGGCATTTGATGCCAGGCCAACTCGACCATCGGTATCAAGGGTCGTATCCCAGGCGCCGGTTGATGTAAGGCGGCCAATCGCACCGTAGGTATCGCCAATCAAAAACGTGTACTTGCCGTCAGGCATCTGGGTTAGTTTCCTGACATGCTCATCGTCGCTTTTGCAGTTGCAGGTAACAAGGCCATCGGTGTCAAACGAGTTGTCAACGCTTCCGTTCGCATTGCGTCTCGCAACAAACATGCTTGATGCGCCGATTGACCCGCCGACCATCAGCTTTCCATCGCTTTGAACCGTGACGGATTCAACGCTCTCGGTTGGGTCAAAATCAAGAGTGAGCTTTCCGTCGGTGTCGAACGAAGAATCGAGAGTTCCAGATGTCAGCTGAGCGAGCGCCTTGCCGTAGCCATCGCTCTGAAAAGCTTTGAGGTATGCGGTGTCGTTGCTTGATCCAAACACCACGCTGCAGTCGGTGCTTGTAATTGAACTGGTGCCAGGCAGGATGCTGCCAAAGTC
>CAYTTD010000342.1:0-2851 GCA_964440595.1 uncultured Gaiellales bacterium | reverse complement strand
GCAGTAAATGGTGTCAGCCTCACTGTGATGGAGGCGAGAAACGGTGAGGTTCGGGTATCTCTGGTACCTGAAACTCGCATGCGTACAAACCTCGAGTCCCTTGCGGTTGGTGATCATGTCAACATCGAGGTCGATGTGTTGGCCCGTTACGTTGAACATCTATCGAACTACGTTTCAATGAAAAAATAAATTCCTGCTAAAGTCCAATTATTGGGTTGTCCGAGTCATAACCTTGCTGGTTCGCGATAGAATGACGCGGTCATACAGAACAAGGATCTTAATCGTGACCGAAAATGGCTCCCCGCTGGAAAAAACAAAGTCTCCATTCTCAACCATTGACGAAGCAATAGAGGATTTTCGCAATGGACGAATGGTCGTCATCGTCGATTCGGAGGATCGTGAGAACGAAGGCGATGTGTGTGTACCAGCACAGCTGGTAACACCCGAGCACATTACATTTATGGCGATTCAGGCTAGAGGTCTCATATGCCTGACCATGTCTCCGGAAAAAATAGATCGTCTTGGTCTCGAGATGATGTCACGCAACAATGGCACTATCTACGACACAGCATTCACAGTGTCAATTGAGGCTCGGGAAGGCGTTACGACTGGCATCAGTGCTGAGGACCGTGCCCATACGATTCGCGTTGCCGCAGCTGCAGACGCAAAGCCCGACGACATCATTACTCCTGGTCACATGTTCCCGCTTCGTGCCCGACCAAACGGTGTGCTTGAGCGAACCGGTCAAACCGAAGGTTCCGTTGATCTCGCCAGGATGGCTGGGCTTGAGTCAGCTGCCGTCATCTGTGAGATCATGAATGACGACGGCACCATGGCACGTGTTCCAGATCTTGAGAAGTTCTGTGCCGAGCACGATCTCAAAATGATCTCGATTGATGACATGATCGAGTGGCGGCTACGACATGAGTCTCAGGTTGAGAAGGTCGCAACGGCTGACCTCCCCACCAAGTACGGCGATTTTGTCGCTCACGGGTTTGCTTCAACTCTCGACGACAGCCAGCACGTTGCGCTCGTGAAGGGTGATATCGGTGCGGGTTCTGACGTTCTTGTGCGTGTTCACAGCGCATGTTGCACCGGCGACGTATTCGGTAGTCTTCGCTGCGATTGTGGTGAGCAATTTGAGATGGCAATGAATGCAATCGAGGCAGAGGGGCGCGGCGTGCTTCTCTACCTTGCTCAGGAAGGGCGAGGGATCGGCCTTCTCAACAAGTTGAAGGCATATGGGATTCAGCAGCAGCGTGGCCTTGATACCGTTGACGCAAATCTTGAGCTGGGCTTCGACGTTGATCTGAGGGAGTTCGGCATTGCGGCACAGATGCTTCGAAATCTGGGAGTGACGTCGATCCGGCTTATGACCAACAACCCTGCCAAGATGCAGGCGATTGAGAAGTCCGGAATCGACGTTGTTGAACGGGTTGCGCTTGAGACCGTGCCGAACAGAATAAACGCAGCGTATTTGCAAGTGAAGCGGGATCGCCTGGGACATCTGTTGACCAACGGTATGCCGGAGGATGCATCACGCAATGGTTTGCTTGCTGCCGTCACGGGTTGAATAGTTCCAGATCATGGGTAGCGACCACCGAGCAGTAACAGAGACGTTTGTCCATCGAAACGTGGTTGCCACACCTGGCCAATGGAAGCACCTGCAAGATGATGTTTCCAGTGAGTTGGTAATTGGCATCGCAGTTGCAAGGTTCAATCACGCAATTACGACGCGACTTTTTTCAGGTGCGGTTGATGCATTACTTGAAAATGGTATTACTTCAATCAAAGCAGTTTCAGTTCCCGGAGCCGTTGAGTTGCCACTTGCAGCACAAAGGCTTTTTGAAGAGGGCAAGGTCGACGGTGTCGTGTATCTTGGATGCGTCATCAGAGGCGAGACTGGTCACTACGACTTCGTGTGTAATATTGCCTCTGAGGGGTGCCTTTCCGTGGCTCTGAAGTATTCTGCGCCAGTTGGATTTGGCGTCCTGACGGTTGACAATGCAGACCAGGCAATGGCAAGAAGTGGTGATGTTCAGGCAGGGGAACGCAATGCCGGGTACGACGCATCGCTGGCAGTACTGGAGCTTTTGGGGATTAGCTGAAAAAAATCAAGCCTTTGCGACTTTGTCACTTTTTAGGCATCGAGTGCAAACCCAGGCGCGAAGTGCTCTGCCGTCTTTGACGATACGCACTTTCTGCAGATTAGGGTTGAACCTGCGCTTGGTGGCGACCATTGAGTGACTTCTGTTGTGGCCGAAAGACGGGGCTTTGCCACAATTGCTGCAAATCTTAGACATAACAGCCGTTAAGTATCCCTGATTTGACACCTGTGATGCAACCGACAACCGGTCTAACAGGTCAAAACGTACAAATCTATTGAATATTGAGCGCCTAGTTTCTGGTCGTCGTGCTATTGCCCGACCCTGATCCCGACCCCGAACCCGATCCTGAGCCAGACCCAGAACCAGTGCCCGATCCAGGACGCGTCGTTGTTGGTGGACGACCAGTATTACTGCCAGTGTTACCAGCATAAGGTGATCTCGGACCAGTCACGTTGCCGTACGCGTCGAACACGTCTGTGTGAGCGTAGGCAGATTGTCCGGCCGGAATCACCGTATACGGCGCCACCTTCACTGCATAATCCTTGAACCACTGGATATTTGGCTTCCAGAACTTCACGATGCCATTTTCTGGAAGGAATGCCATTTTGGTGGCTTTTTCAGCACCTCTGGTCAAGTATGGTGCTGCGAGTAGTCCAGCCCCGGTCATTCCTGCGGTGACTCCCGCTGCCATTAGCCACTGTCGGCGCTCATCTCCTTCTTCGCCCATTGCCGTAGTGGCAAGC
>CAYTTD010000341.1:0-2859 GCA_964440595.1 uncultured Gaiellales bacterium | reverse complement strand
CGATTGCCGGCCATATGGACTGGGATCCTCAGTCAGAGCCTCTTGGCACAGACGCTCATGGTAACGACGTCTTTCTGGCAGACATCTGGCCTAGCAACCAGGAGGTGCGTGACGCTGTTGCCGCTGCCGTCGAGGGTGACATGTTCAGGCGCACATACGAAGAGGTTTACGAAGGGGACGAGCACTGGCAGTCCCTGCCTACGCCTGAGGGTGACCTCTTTACCTGGAGCGACTCATCCACCTACATCAGGCGTGCGCCATACTTTGATGACATGCCGGCGACCGCGCCTGGTGTCTCGGACATCACAGGTGCAAGGTGCCTGGTAAAGGTAGCCGACTCTGTGACGACTGATCACATATCTCCGGCAGGTAGCTTCAAGGAAGAGACGCCAGCTGGGCGTTACCTTACCGAACGTGGGGTTGAGAGGCGGGCGTTCAACTCGTACGGCTCGAGGCGCGGCAACCACGAGGTCATGGTCAGGGGAACATTCGCGAATGTCCGTCTAAGAAATGAAATCGCGCCGGGAACAGAAGGTGGTTTCTCTCGCATTCTGCCCGGTGGTGACCACACGACGATCTTTGAGGCGTCTGAGCACTACATTAAAGAAGGAGTGCCAACCATCGTTCTTGCAGGGCGTGAGTATGGTTCTGGATCATCTCGCGACTGGGCAGCAAAGGGGCCTGCTCTGCTAGGTATCAAGGCCGTGATAGCTGAAAGCTACGAGCGCATCCACCGCTCCAACCTGATCGGCATGGGCATCGTGCCTTTGCAGTATCAGGATGGAGAAAGCGCAGCATCATTTGGATTGACCGGCACGGAGTCCTTCGATATTGAGGGGCTTGCTTTGCTGCTTGATGAAGAGAGTGAATCCAAGGGTATCTCTGGCGATCGAACAGTCATGGTTACTGCAACGGATGACGATGGCGGAGTGACGAGCTTCAATGCAGTTGTTCGTGTGGACACGCCAAAAGAAGCTGCTTACCTGCGCCATGGTGGCATTTTGCAGTACGTGTTGCGAGATCTGCTTGATTGATGAGTAATCACCAACCAACGCAGGTGCATGCCACGTTGCTGCATGGCCTTGGCGCTGACGGACGTGCCTTTCAGCGATTTGCGCGACTATTGCCGGAGTCCTGGGTTATCTATACCCCGGACCTCCTGGGGCATGGCACCGCACCAAAGCCTGCAACGGGCTACAGTCTTCTGGATCACGCGAGATACGTAGGGAGTGTTTTGTCTTCGGGCGTGAACTCGTTCAACGTGCTGATTGGTCACTCGCTCGGAGCCGCGATTGCTGCAGCATTTGCCAGCACTGATGAAGCTCGGGGAGCCCTTGACATGATCGTGTTGCTTGATCCTCCTGCCAGGAGCGATGACGATGCTGGTGGCGAAAGAATCAGGCGAATGTTTTCTGCCAGGAGATCCGGTGACCTTGAGCGGGTAGTCGCCGAACTGTGGCCTGAAGAGAGTGAGGCGCTTCGACGTTGGACCGTCGATACCTGGAGCTCAATGGCTATGGGAGTTATGGACGAATTCGATCGCGATTGGCAGCGTTTTTCCGACCGGATTTCAACGCCGACAATCCTGATTCACGGTGACGTGGATAAGGGAGGAGCTGGTCCGGAGGGCGCCGATGGCATTAGATCTGCGCGATCGGTGCGTATCTGTGGAGCAGGGCATTGGCTTCATGCAACGCACGCAATCGAGACGGCTGCAGCGGTATCTGGTGCAGTTGAGGCCGGCGTCGCATGGAGAAACAGTTGAGGGTGCATGTAGTTTCAATGTGGCCTTCGCAGGATTCTCCGGAACGGGGAGTGTTTGTTGAGCGGCAGGTTGCTGCACTGAAAGAGCTTGGGCAAGAGGTGTCAGTTACACCATTGACCGACGTGCGAACTGGTCGTTTTTACACACCCATGAAGTACGCAGCGCTGTTGACGAAAACGATAGCAGGAGCAAGAAAATCAAAGGCCGACATTCTTCACGGTCACTATCTGGTGCCAACTGGGGCAGTGGTTCGCATTGCCGCGAGGTCTACTGGACGCCCTTATATTGTGACTGCGCATGGCACTGACGTGGCAAACGCAGAGCGATCTGAGCGCATCAGAAAACAGACTGAGGCTGTTGTGCGTGATGCTCGTGCTGTGATTGCAGTGTCAGAATCGTTGGCGGATCGCATCGAGAAGCTGTTCCCGGGCGTCGGTGTAAGCGTGATCGACATGGGCGTAGACACAACCCGGTTTACTCCAAGTGGGTCCAGTGGGCGACCCGAGCCCGGTGATCCTCCGAGGTTTGTCGCGGTTGGAAATCTGCTTCCGAACAAGAACCACTCGTCGCTGATCAAGGCGGTTGCAAAGATACCTGGCGCCAGGTTACTCGTAATAGGCGCAGGGCCGCTTGCTCCGACCTTGAGTGAGCTGATCGATGACCTCGGAGTATCAGATCGGGTGGCATTGGCTGGGCGCGCGAGCCACGAAGAGCTTGCCTACTGGTACCGGTGTGCCACCGCGGCCTGCCTTGTAAGCCTTCAGGAGGGGTTCGGGTTGACTGCCCTCGAGGCCGTTGCGTGCGGAACGCCGGTTGTTGTGTCGCAGAATGCCCCAGTTGCCGAGATCATCATCAGCGCTCGTGCCGGCGTCGGAGTTGATCCCACCAGTATTGACAGCATCCACAACGCTCTAGTTGAGGCTGGGTCATCTGAACCTCTTGGCACTGATTGCATTCGAGCGGCTATCGAGGGGCGCAGCGTGGTTGATCGTGCTCGCGATCTCAAGGAAATATACGACTCCATTAGTTAGTTGGGTTTGTCTTTACCTGAATAGCAGGATTTACCGTTCAGTCCGACGCCAGTTGATTTATGT
>CAYTTD010000340.1:0-2860 GCA_964440595.1 uncultured Gaiellales bacterium | reverse complement strand
CGCTGCCCACAGGCGCAAGAGCATCGATCGAGCATGACTGGCTAACTATCCCACCCCAAAGCGCTTCGCCTGTCTCAAGCAACGCCTCGCGGGTCTTGCCGGAGCCTTGTACTATCAAACCGGTCGCCGCCACTCTCATCGCGAGGTCACCCTGGTGCAGCGACAGCATGTCGATCACAGCCTGCGCATAGGTTCTCGCTACGCGTATTGAGTGCTCAATCAACTTCTTGTCCAATGCTTTGGCTGCGCCACGCCTGCGCCCTGCGAGCCCTCGAAGCACGAAGGCTCCGCCGATCGAAGTTGCGTTGACCCGCCTGACAGTCACCGAGCCATCCACCGAGGTTATTGGCAACCACTCGATCAGATTGAACGACTCGCTGCGCGCTATGCCGTGGCGCTTGCGCAATGCTCTTATGCGCTCAGCGGAAAGCTTGAATCTGGCAACTTCCCTTATGCCAGATTGATCAAGTATCCCACCCAAAGAGTCAGCACAAAGGCGGGTGAACTCGTCAATGTCAAATCCACTGGACTGCATCGCGCTGGCAGGCACCGCATTGACCAGCCTGGAGATGCTGGCCTGATACGCATCCACCAGCTCCTGCGAATCTTTCTGGTAAAGGCGAAACAGAACTTCACGAGCCGCCGAGCTTGATCCCTCACCGAGCCTCTTTGTAAGTGCTGAATCGAGCCGGGCAACTTCTTCGGCAAAGACTTGTCTGCGATCCCGGGGAAGAGCTGTGGACTTCCTTCTCAGAAACTGCGATACCGTCATCTGCCTGCGCGCCCTGCCACCACCGCGCCGACCAATTGCGATTGCCTTTCTGAAGCCGATCTTATGCCTGTCAACCTCAATACCAAATGCTTCGATCGCCGCAACGCACCTGTCACGCGTGAAGGGAACCACTCCCGCGCCGAACATCGCACCAAACAGAATTGACGGCGAGACTCCCTCAGGCAGGCGATACCAACTGGCTATCTCGCGGATGTTTACCCCCGACCACTTTGCAGAGTGGCTGTCTACAAGCTCCTCCAGATCATGCTGCGATGCAACCACGGCCGGGGGTTGCTGCTTCTCGCGTGCACTAAAAGCCTGCCCGAAGTTCGCAATCACCGTTGAACTTTTCTTATCAACCCATCCTGCGCTGATAGCTCGCGCCAAGGTGCGCCGATCGCTCGCAATTACGCAATCAACACACGAGCCTTGCATTGCGGAATCTTCGGCCACTTGCTCAGATGCCAACCTAGATGGCGTGGCGTCTTCTGCGGCGTTCGGCAGCCTCAAGACAACCAGGTAACCTTCGTTTTGCTTCCCTGGATTCGCTGGCAAAACGCTGCAACCAATACCTTCCATCGCAGCGGCAGTAACAAGCCAATCGCCAATGATCCTTTCAGGGGAGTCAGGATTGGCCGCCAGAAGTATCTTTATAGTGCGGGAGCCGGTCACGCGTAGCTACCTCCCGAGATCATTCGAACGCATCGCATGCGCAATCGCCACCCAAACCTGGCAAGCCGCGCAAGCACCCCATTACCCGAGTTCGGCCTGCGCCGCTCGATCGTATACCAGGCGGATGTCAGCTCTGAGAGGCCGTTCAATGATGCACTGGCTGCGGCACTATTGATGTCTACAATCTCTGCGGCAACACCCTGCGCGGCAGTTGAAGTTTGCCAGTCGACGCAATCGATTGGCACTGGCGAAGTCGCCAGCGTATCCGAGCCAAGCTGCTCTGGATCAAAGCCAATCTCCGTGCTCATGGGGGAAGGCAAAACGGTGCTTTCCACCAATGCGATTACCCTCGGGGCTCCACTCGGCAAAGCGGTCTTGATGGCCACTGCGATAGCACTCGCTGCACTGGCTGGTGATGTGTTGGCAGAGACCGATTCGATCATGGCTCCAGCCGTCGCGGCGGCATCCTGCAGCGCAGGACTAACGCCATCAACCACTACTACAACTCTTACTCCAGCCGACGCCAAAGCTCCACTTGCAAGCAGCTCGCAGCTCGCCGAGTTGAGTACCGCAAACGGTTGCAGCCCCGCCACCGAGTAGATCGGCAACACCTGGTTACTGCGCACGGGTACTCCAATCTCTCCCTGCAGAAGCGTGAGCGCTGCCATTGCCGCCTGTGACCTGACGGATCTCGATCTGCCAGATTTGCCTGCGGCCTCGATCCCTGCAAGCTCCTGTGCCCAGTCTGGTAAATCCTGCGGCGGCAGGGCGGTGGGGCGCTTCACGACAGTGGGGTGCTGAACGCCACCAGAAGCTGGCGCCTCAACCGTCTCGTCAAAATCCTCCTGCTGCGCACGCGAGCCAAATGGTTGCGGCGGCACGGTCAGCCTTACCTCGCGCATCCACGGAGGCATGATGACCAGTGTTGGGCGCTTGCTTGTAGCCGATCTTCTGAATGCTGATTCGAGTACGCTGCCAAGCTCGGCTCCGTCAGCGGGAATGATCACGGGAGAAAAGGCGGCAACTGCCACAGACTCATCGGAGGTAATCAGAACCGTTGCATGTACGACTTCCCTGCTCAAAAGGCGTGCTACCAGGGGCGAAAGGCCAGTGTCGCCATCAAGGCTTACAGCAACCCTGCAGTGCGAGCCTTCCTCTGCCCTGCCCGGTAACGATGATGCCATGAACTCCTCAATCTGCCTGCCTCGACGCAGGTGCCTCACCTGAACGCCCATTGGATTCAAGACGCCGCGCTGCAGATCAAGCACGGCCCCGGCAATCAGGTCAACGGTTGGCTTGGGAGAAACTCCAATACACCTCACGCCGCACTCAAGCATCACTTGCGCCATACAGACGCCAAGTGTACTGGTAAAGAGCGGCGACGCCGCCGGCTTCGATCTCGATGAACACGTCGTC
>CAYTTD010000339.1:0-2862 GCA_964440595.1 uncultured Gaiellales bacterium | reverse complement strand
TAGAGATCTACGCTGAACCCGGCATTGAGAGCGCGCTGCTGCCGTTGTTGCAGGCGACGTTCAAGGTGGTGTTTGGTGGTGCACGGCCGCCAACGATTGGTTAGATGGTGCCAATCTTGCGGTAACGGCGCAAGTAGGAGTAACGGCTGAGTCGGTCAATTTTCCGCGCTTCAACCTCGCTCTCCAACAACTCTCGCAAACAACTCCGGCGTTGGCATTTGAAGGCGCGCACCAGTCTGTTCTGCTTCATTGGCATCGTGGAGCGCGTTTGTGTTCTCGAGAAGTTGGGTCGCCGTCTTAATTTCGGCGTAGTCAAGTGAGGCAGTGAAGCGTTGTGCGAAGTCGAGCATCCTTGGAAGTGCGGTCGGATTGGCGTTGTGGGTCAGAGCGCGTAGTGCCTGGAGGTAGTTATTGCGGTATACGGTGGGAATGATGATTCGCCACTCATTTGCAGCCACGAGTTCGGCGTTCATCATGATTCGAGCGATTCGGCCATTGCCGTCGTCGAAAGGGTGTACTTCGGTGACCAGAAACATGAGGTATGTTGCGCGTTCGAATGCGGTTTCTAGTGAACGGTACAGTTCAAAGCCTTGACGCAGAGTTCCCTCGACCAGTGAAGGGTGTGTGAAATCAGTTGCACCTGCACGGTTCGCAAGTTCTTTGAATTGGCCCGGACGCTTTTCCGGACGTAGCTCCATCAACGCTGCATGTCTCGCGCGCAACAGGTCAAGAAACTCATCACTGTTTCGCGGCGTTTTTGTCAGAAAATCCCGATCGTTGACGATCGCGTATGTGCCTGAGATGTCGTGTGCATCTGCGGGTCGATCGTGGGGCACAGCGTTTTCGTAAACAATCCTGGCAGCTTCATTGATTTGAAACTCAGTACCCTCAATAAAATTTGAGAAGTATGCCTCAAAGAATGGCAGGTGCCGAAGCTGGGGAGCGTCGTGTGGTGGAGCCATACGCACAATGGGAGCCAATGAACGTAGGTGCTCATGCAGGCGACTAAAGAGCTCGAGGCGGTCGCTGTCGAATGCGTTGCCGGCTGCCCTTGCCCGGCCCTGTTGTGTTAGGAGCTTTCCTGAGCGCGTGCCCTGGAGGGCTCCGATGATGCGGTCTAGCCTTTCAAACTCGGCTGTCAGATCCAGCGTGCCTGCAAGCACGCGGGCTTCATCTCGCAGTCGATTCACAGCATCACCGCCGCTAGTACGGAGCATGCGCTCAAGAAAGGTTTCGAGTTCAATGGACGTCAGGGTTCGGCGTACGCCCCTACGCGTTGGGCGGCAATTCTCTAAAAGTGCTCGTGCTCGTGAAGCCATGAAGATCCCGCCCGGAAGATGCATGTCATGGGGTATTCCAACGGCGTCAGTTACAGCCGATGGGCCAGAGCGGGGGCGTACCGTGACGCCGGGAAGTTCGGCGATGCGCGCCCTTCGTGAAACAATGAAAACCGACCCGTCGTCAGCGGGTCGCCCTTCGAGTCCGGTTCGATCAGTCACAACCGCATCAGGGGCAACATTTGCGACCGCTAACCACAGGTTGCGGCGAACGACATCTTCGAGCGGATCCGTAAGGTTGCTCGTGTAAAGACCAGGCGCTATTCGCCGAATATCACCCCGTTTTGCGCGTCGTGAAAGCGTGTCGCGGCTCGCTGCTTCAGTGCCAAATATCTCGGGTTGCGTTCGGGAGTTGGATTCGTTCATGCAACATTACGTACCCAGAAGCGCCAGGAATCAGACAATTTGTCGCTTACGGCACATTAATTCTCTTCCCAGTGCGACATTTTGCAGAAAAGACCGCTCTAATCGACATCCTGATCGGACTCGTGCTGTGTTTGCTAGCAGCATCAATTGTTATGCCCATAAGTGCCGCAGGAGATAGGCAGCCGCATTGTGCGCTCGTCTGCCCGTGAATCAATTCCTGAAAAAGTAATCACAGGAGTGGATCCAGCGATAATCTGAACCGGGAACAGGTTTTACGCTGGGCGGAACACCATCATGCAGATTGCTACACCGAGCATGAGGGTCATGATCTGCGCGGTGGTGCGCCATTTTCGTGCCGCGGTTTGAGCGCCTTCGAGGTCGCCTTCATCGCAGGCTGCAATCGTCGCTTGTCCGCAGGGTCCGTCGCGTAGACCACCCATTGCCATGGCGGCAATCAATAGTGCGAGCCCGAAGTCGATCCAGATATCACCGAACCGTGAAGGCCCATCATGGATCATCCACAGACCGGCGATCAGTGTTACTAATGCGCTTGGTCCAAATATCACACCCGACAGCCCGTGCAACCGCTCGGCAAGTGGGCGAATAACGCCAACATCTTGCTGACGAACCATGAACGAGACGATCGCAAGGTGCAAAACGTGTGCGCCAAACCACGTTGAAGCGCCGAAGATGTGCAGTAGCAAAGCAATTCGATAGGTGTCCATGTTTGAATGTTCGTCTTTGCGGCGGAAAATCCTTGGGGTAGTCATGGTTTGCCCGTCCACGGCTGGCATTGAAAGATAATCTTGCGGCTAGGCGGCACTGCAGGCTGGGCGATTAGGGCGCGCGATCTCGCAAAAAAATGTTCATGGTAGCTGTTCGGCCATGTGGGGTAAGTAGCCATAAAGCGGATTCAGGTTGGAAAACCGTTGGTTGCTCGGCGCGCGGGTGCACAAAATGGGTTCGCAGGCGAAGTTTGGATGGTTGTTTGAGCCGAACTTCGCTTGCGAGCGCAAGTCGTGTCACGTTTGTCCGATCGATCTGAATAGTTCTGGCACGCGAAAGAAAGTCGAATAATCGCAACTCCACGCGACAACGCAGATCACAACAGCCCATCGAGAAGTGATGCGGTGGCGTCTCGCCCCGCCCCGAAGCCCCC
>CAYTTD010000338.1:0-2874 GCA_964440595.1 uncultured Gaiellales bacterium | reverse complement strand
CTTAACCGTACTTTCAATAATCACTGAGTAATCAATCGAGGCGCGCTTCGATGTTGTCGATAAATGTCTAGGTTTCGATCTCGGGAAACTTTTCGGGCAGGGATAACGCTTGTTTGATTCCAGCGGATCTGCGATACCAAATCAGCATGTCGCAGAATAGGTCAGTAGAACGCTTGAAGTCGTTTCGTGAGGTCTTATGTGCTGCATATTTTAGGTTGCAGTAGGAAATCGGAGCTAAAGCCGATGAGCGGATTCGAACCGCTGACCCCTTCATTACGAGTGAAGTGCTCTACCAACTGAGCTACATCGGCGAGGGTCGGTGTATGCAGGGGATTTCTCCTCTGCTCCACCATCCGCTGTCATCCTATGATCCAGAGCTATGATCCTGAATCACCGTGCGGCGGCGGAATGTCGCCCATTCTAGCGGAGCCATTCAGGGGAGTCGAATACGTCGAGTGCAGCGGCGTACCGCCCCCGCATAACATGGCTGGCCTGCACTCGGGCAGCTATCCGACGATCAGCGAGAGGTTATTGCGTTGCGAGCTTATGCAGGCCTAACCGCCGAGCAAATCGGCGCCGCCACAGGACGCTCCGCGAACTCCGTTCGGCAATTACAATTTCGCGCCTTTGACAAGCTAGCGGGCTCGAAATTGACTCCCCGGAAGGAGGTAGCATGACGACTGAGCAAACACATGAAATTGCATTTGATGAATTCCTCGATGCCTTGCTGGCGGATTCAGTTCCCGCATCGCTCGAAGCTGCGAACGCAAATATTGATGGACTCACTGCGATACGCAACGTTAGTAGCCTTGCTGTCAAGCATAGTGCGACCATTCCGCAGGCGCCAGACAAGGCAAAGGTTCGCGCTGCAGCTTTAACTTACGCAGCGCAACATCCGCGCGGGCACTCAATGCGGCGTCATATGCGGCGTCGATCGTTCCGCGTAATGGCATACGCAATGCTCGCCTCGATATTGGTTGTTGGCAGCGCACTGGCCAGCGGCCAGGTAGAAGTTCCTGGCGTGGTCAAGAAGATCACAAACCGGTTGACCGGGGGAAAATCGAGCAATCCAAAACCAAAACCTAAGCGTCGAAATAAAGTCACGAGTGAGCCTGGTGACGACAACGACAAAGTGACAACGAATCGAAAAGAACAAAAGGTTGATAGCAGTCGTGGCCGAGGCAACGTGGTGGATGATTCGGGCGGCGGCAGCAATTCCGGAAGTAACGATAACAGTGATTCTGGAGACCACCCAATTTCCGATGGCGGGAAAGGCGACAACACGGATTCAAACACTGGAGACAACCAGTCAGACGACGGTGACTCCAACGGAACCACTAATGGTGGATCGGATCATTCGGGTTCTGATGACACAACTGAACATGAAAAACCAGATGATTCAGGAAGCAAAGACGAGCCGCAGCAGCCTGATGAACCTGAGCATCAGGACGAGACCGATGAGCCCGAGAAACCTAAAGACCCCGTGGAAACCGAAGATCCCGAAAAGCCTCAGGAGCCAGAAGATCCCAAAGAACCTGAGGAGCAGGAAGAACCTGAGCAGCCTGAATCAGAGAGTCATTAGCTAAACCGACGTCGCCACACTTCAGGCCCAATGAGTTTAGAATGCAAAATGCGGGAGCCTCTATAACCTATATAGAAAGTTTTGGACGATGAACATTGCCTCCGTGGCCCCGCCTCCACCTCAGCCCCTAATTACAAAGACCCTTGCATTGGTGTTTCAAGCACAAAGTGCGGGTGGGCTTGCTATCCATTTTCCCGATCAATCCTCCTTCGACAAACTCAAGGCCGCCGCAGATGGTGCTCGAAAAGCAACAGAACTCCTTGAGACTTCAGACGCAAAGACCGACTACCCCGACCTGCTTACAGCGGCAGAATTAGCTCGCAAAGGGGCTGCAGAAATTGATCTTGCCGCCAATGTCTACAAAGAGACGTACCCTCAGCCTGTCAAAGCAGAGCTCATCAAGAAGCATTGCCATAATGCGTTTGCGTTTTTTGCCGATGCACACCTGATTCTTCAGATGTGTAAAGAATAAGTTAACCCCTCTTCAAGGAAAACGGCATAGCCGCGGCGGTAGTTATAGAAAGGTCCTGCGAGGCCACCAACATAACTTCGCACTAATCACCAACTGGCAGGGCAGGAGATCTGGCCGAACCGGGATGCGCGGGCTAGCAGGAACAGATGATTTGATTGTTGCTCCGAACACCCAATTTTTTCGCCCAGGATCTGTGACCTATGAAGGGCCGGTGTACGTTCTAAACTACGAGAAACCAGTAGCTGCAGGATTGCCGAGGCCGCCGACAAAGCGGGTCCAAACAACGCAAGCAGCATGTTTCACAGCGTCGCAATTATAGTTGGGATCATAGGCTGGGCGAATTTGAAAAACGATGTAATCCTGCAATCTTTTTCACAGGCAATGCGACGGAGACACGATCAACCTCACGGGGCATGACGGCCCACTGCGCATAAAGCGACTCAAGCCTGTTTCCCCAAATGCCGATGATGTTCTGGATGTTTAGGCGTGATTCGGGGGCGAAGAGAGTTTGAAGAAAGCACACTGGTTGCGTGCAACCAAATCGAATGTTTTTCTGCTCGCAACCATGCTCAGCGTCTTTGCTGCACCGTCTACCGCCCAAGCAGCCACGGAGACTTCTCACCACGGAATACTGCGTGTTGCCCAATACGACCAGACCCAAACGCCGTACAGCGACCTACATCTGAACTCTGCAGTTCGTTATTCGATAACGCCCGATGACCAACCTGTTTTGGGAGGCGGGCGCAAAATCGTTGGCATCACTCCACCACTCGCCATAGCTCCAAACACGCCTGTGCAAGTAAACGGCGTGTTGCAAGAA
>CAYTTD010000337.1:0-2913 GCA_964440595.1 uncultured Gaiellales bacterium | reverse complement strand
GCCGTACCGGGAAGGATTGGTCGGGGTGGCACTGCATTTGGCGATGGTGGCATAAACATCGCCAACATGGCGGTGTCTCGGGGAGCTGGTACCGCGTTGATGGCAGTCAGCTTTGACGAGTCGCCACCGGATGTCGTCATTGATGCGCTGCGTTCATCCGGCGACTTTGATCGAATCGTCAAGGTCGATATCTGATTACGCCGGCCGCAAACGCCCAATATTCCCGAAAATTTCAGAGAACATCCCGTATTCTCTGTAAAATGCTTGAGTTGATCTGATGATGGAGGATTCCCACATGGTTATGGGTCCTGACGCCACCGCAGTGGCTGAAGATGAAATTCAATTGGCAAAGCCTTTTCTCAATGGCCGAGAGATCGAGCTGGTAACCGAGGTATTGAAGAGTGGTCGAATAAGCCTCGGCCCGATGCTGGCAAGATTTGAAAATGAATTTGCGGACTGGCTTGGCGTCAGAAACGCTGTAGCTTGCTCGAGCGGCACTGCCGGCCTGCATGTTGCCTGCATTACAGCTGGGTTTGGTCCGGGTGATGAAGTGATTACCAGCCCATTCAGTTTCGTAGCTTCGGCTAATGTAATCAGGTACACAGGCGCCAAGGTCGTATTTGCTGATATAGACGAGAACACGTTGAACATCGACCCGGCTGCTGTCTCGGCGGCTATGTCTGAGCGAACAATAGGCGTTCTTCCAGTGCATATCTTCGGCATGCCAGCGGACATGCCTGCAATCAGCGATTTGGCACACAAGAATGGCCTGGCAATTGTTGAGGATGCATGTGAAGCATTGGGCGCATCCTGGAGTAACGGTCAAATGGTCGGAGCCACTGGAAATCCTGCCGTTTTCGCATTTTATGCCAACAAGCAGATGACAACTGGCGAGGGTGGCATGCTGGTCACCGATGACGATGCACTTGCTGAAACGTGGCGAAGCATTATCAACCAGGGGCGGGCCGATTCAGGGCAATGGCTTGCCCATGACACGCTTGGATACAACTATCGAATGAGCGATGTATCTGCCGCGATCGGTGTGGCTCAGGTTGAAAAGCTCGACCACATTCTTACGTTGAGAGCACAGGTTGCTGCTGAGTACGATCGCCTGTTTGCATCGGTACCAGGCGTTACGACGCCCTATCGAAACCCTGATCTGAACCGTTCGTGGTTCGTCTATTGGCTATTGCTAGACGAGCAATACGATCGTAACGAGGTGATGGCGCGGCTCACTGAGATGGGCATTCAATCGAAGCCGTATCTCCCATGCATTCACC
The DNA here is from genome assembly GCA_964440595.1 of uncultured Gaiellales bacterium. Taxonomy (GTDB): domain Bacteria; phylum Actinomycetota; class Thermoleophilia; order Gaiellales; family SKUG01; genus CAYTTD01. The sequence continues at coordinate 1,633 of CAYTTD010000337.1, read as the reverse complement.
TCCAGCCACTGTACCGTGAGCTTGGTTTTGAGGAGGGAATGTTCCCGGTTGCTGAGTCGGTATCCCAGCGATCGCTCGCGCTACCGTTTCATCCGCAGCTTTCGCCGTCAGAGCAGTCCAGAGTTGTAGATGCAGTTGCAACATGTCTGAACGGTGGCTGAATCGATTGATGAGCAATGGTTTGCTCGTGCCGTAACCGACGTTGCGCCAGAGCTGATCGGTGGAGTGATTGCCTGTAGAGGTGCAGCCGGTATCATCATTGAGACCGAGGCATACCACGAGGATGAAGCCTCGTGTCACGCTCATCGCGGGCGCACACCGCGCAATGAACAGCTGTTTCTCGATCCTGGAACTTCCTACGTCTACTTCACTTACGGGATGCATTGGTGCTTCAATGTTGTTGCCGAACCAAGTGGCACAGCCGCCGCTGCGCTAGTAAGGGCTCTATATCCAATCCACGGACTGAATGAGATGCGCGAGAGGCGACGCGGCAATAATCGCGGGAGAAAGATTCCGGACACGAACCTTTGCAGCGGGCCGGCAAAGCTCGCGCAGGCCTTGGGTATGAATAGTTCTGATAATGGTGTTGCCCTGGTAAAGCCCGGTATTTCAAACCTGGAACAGCTATTGGCCGCCAGCATGGATCAGCCTGTCATTGCGTTCTTACCGCATGTTGCCAAGAAGCATGGAATACCTCCGGCTGGTCCCAAAGCACCACGTGAACTGCTTTGCGGCGGGCGAATAGGTATATCGCAGGCTGTTGATCTGCAGTGGCGCTGGGCCGTGCCAGATAACGATTACATTTCAGCACCCTTCAAATAGTGTGCACCTGTCGACCTTGATATGGATGTTGTGACTACCCAACGGTAGGATGACTGCGTGGAGTCCTTGATCTCAGAAGTTGAAAAGAGCTTTGCCGACCTTGAGCGGCAGCTCAATGAACCATCGGTCTATGATGATCCAAAGCGCGCTGCTGATCTTGCGCGTGCGCATAAGCGATTGAAGGCTGCCCACGAGCTTGCTGCCCGTTGGAGGCAGTTGACCGCTGAGGTTGCAGAGGCCGACGAGATGTTGGGTGATTCTGACCCTGAGATTCGCGAGATGGCCAAGAGTCAGAAGGATCACGCGCAGAAGGAGATTCCTCAGGTCGAAGAGGATCTGAAGCTCTCAATGGTGGAGCGTGATCCCAATGACGACAAAGACGTAATCATGGAGATCAGGCCCGGCGCAGGTGGCGGTGAGGCAGCAATCTGGGCAGGTGATCTGCTCAACATGTATGCGAGATTTGCAGAGCGGCGAGGGCTCAAAGTGCAGATCCTGTCATCGCAGGAGTCAGATGCAGGCGGTTACAAGGAAATATTTTTGTCTATAACGGGTGAGTCACCGTTCAGCGCTCTGAAGTGGGAGAGTGGAGTGCATCGCGTTCAAAGAGTCCCCGTGACAGAGTCCCAGGGGCGAATACATACTTCAACGGCAACGGTCGTAGTGAGGCCTGAGGTTGAAGACATCGAGGTTGAGATTGCGCCTGATGATCTGAAGATTGACGTGTACAGATCAAGTGGTCCTGGTGGGCAATCCGTCAATACGACTGACTCTGCCGTGCGCATTACCCATCTGCCCACCGGGCTTGTTG
>CAYTTD010000336.1:0-2921 GCA_964440595.1 uncultured Gaiellales bacterium | reverse complement strand
TAACAGCTATGGCGAGCTAGGTCACGGCAACATGGATCACATTGGAGACAATGAAGCGATTTCAGGTTCGCCTAACTCGCTAGCGGATGCAGTCTCAGTTGTTGATGTCGGATTCTTTGTCGTAGATGTCAAAGTGAACCACAGTTCTGTATGCGCCAGGTCATCCACAAATACGGTTAAGTGCTGGGGCAAGGGAGGTTACCTCGGATCCGGCAATATGACAGCAATTGGCGCTTCCAATACACCAGCTTCGTTCCCGGAAATAGACCTGGGTGGAGCTGGATTTTCAGCAACCGAATTCTCGAATGGCACCCACCAAACCCAGTGCGCGCGTTCCGTTTCCCTGGGATGGCGTTGCTGGGGTGCAAACTCGAATGGTAGCGCAGGAGTTGATCCCCTTCAGGAGAGTAGTTACGCGCCTACCGTAACGCCAAACATGCTCCCCAACATTGCCCTCGGCGCCAAACCCGCACCAATCATGAGCGCGCCCGGAAACATCATGACCACTTCTGTTACGGGAGGCATCGGCACAACATACTCGTGCATGGCTCCATCATTCTGGTTTGCTGAGGGTGCCATCGCATTGAAGTGGTATCGCAACGGTGCGTATATTGGTCCGGTCACCGGGCCTTACACAGTAACTTCAAACGACGATGGCGCCATCATCGAGTGTCGCGCGACTGCCACCAATAACAATGGTGCGAGCTCAACTACCGTGATTGTCCAGGCAAACAATACGATGCTTCCCCCGCGAGACATGAATCTCTCGGCAAACTTCCCTATCCATCAATGGAAGAACTATGAGAGCTTTGGTGCATCGTGGTATGCGAGCGATGCTGAGGGAATCGGTGGATTCTCGCTTTGGCTTAACGGTGACCCGAACTTTGACCCTGGCAACAATATAAGCACCACCGCACAGACGGGTACCTTTACTTACGGAGTTCACTATGGCGAAGGTGACAACTACCTCCACGTTCGCCCCATGGATGCTGCGGGCAACTGGGGCGAGCTGCAGCACTACGGCCCGATGAAAGTCGATCGTTCACTTCCCTTCGTTGCTCATAACGTCTCGCCAATCGGTGGTGGGCTGTTCAGGATCAACATGACAGCGTCAGATTCGCTCAGCGGCTTGCGTGCTGCACCCTTTTCATACGACTTTGGCGCGACATGGACCCCTGGCAGTGAGTTCATCATGAGCCCAGACATCAACGGGCACGGATTCATCCGCGTTCTAGTGCGCGATAACGCCGACAATACTGCCGTCTATCCGGTCGAATTCCAGGCGCCAGATGCATGTTGGAACCTCGCGGGGTTTCAGCTCGAGGTGCCACCAGGATTTACGTTTGAGGCAGGATCAAATGTCGGCTGTCAGGCTGTTTCCACAACAACCACAAGTGGGGGCGACACCACTGTTACATCAACAGGCACCGATGGCTCTGACACGATCACCGGCGGAGTGTCGATTGACAACTCAGGGTCTGGTGGCAGCGGCGGCACTGGCAGCGGAACTGGTGGTTCTGCGGGAGAGATCATCGTTGTCATTGACGCTGGTGAAGGCGATGACATCATCTACGGTGGAACCGGCCCTGGTACGTCTGGTGGCACAGGTGCTAGTGCGGTAATTGACGCGGGTGAAGGTAACGACACGATCTACGGCACAGAGAACGACGACACGATCGACGCCGGTGAAGGCGACGACCGAGTGTACGGTGGAAGCAGCAACGATACGGTCGACGGCGCTGAAGGCAATGACACCATCTACAGCCAGCATGGCGACGACACGATCGACGCCGGTGAGGGCGACGACAAGGTTGACTCAGGGCATGGTGACGACACCGTAGATGCAGGTGACGGAGATGATTTCGTCGACGGCAGCGCCGGTGGAGACAAGATCAAGGGTGGCAAGGGTAGTGACAACCTGTTCGGCTGCCTCGGGCCCGACACCATGGCCGGCGACGCGGGCGATGATCGGTTGTTTGGCTGCTCAGGTAACGACACTATGCGTGGCGGCGATGACGACGACTACATCAAGGCAGGGCGCGGCAACGACACGCTGCTTGGTGGCACCGGTCGCGATGAGATTGACGGTGAGGAAGGCGATGACGTCATCAACTCGGTTGATCAGGAGAAGAAGAAGGAAGATGATGATGACGCCGATGCGAACGATCAGGATTCCAAGCCGCTGGCATTCCAGAAAGTTGAGTGGGTCTTTGCAGCATTCCTTGAGCCCGAGGAGGAGTTTACTGAAGGTGACGATTCAAACCAGCGTCGCAGGCGCTTCCGCAAATCCAAGCCAGATCGTGTGCATTGTGGTCCTGGCAAAGACACAGTAATAGCCGATCGAAAAGACAAGGTGGCAAAGGACTGCGAGAATGTCGTGCGCCGCAGGCGATTCCGCAAGTAACGACTAACTGCCCTACATTCCTGCGATGGCTGCTGCCAACTCCTGCATCGCCGGCTCGAACATCGCGACAAATGCAGGTGCTATGGCAACGCTTACTGCGCCTGGAGATTGCTTGGCATAGTGAGCTGCCCACCGACACTGAGATATCAGCAGATGATTGCACCAATCTCGTCCGCCGGCGTTTGGAAAAGCTTCCAAAGAAGCCGCCAATTGTGCAGTGACAGACGGATGATGAACATAGATGGCAATCTCTCCCGGGCTGCCGACATACAGGCCGAGAAGGCGATGGGCAACTTCAGGGTTTGCCGAGTTGGCCAGAAGGTGGTAGCGGTCGATCCATACGACATTCTGTTGTCTGGGGCGCGCCCGCTCCATCACCCGAACCTGGGCATTGAGCCCGAGCTCAGAGCGCTCAGACGAGTATGCGACATCGGCCACTGAATCCTGCTCGTGAGGATGCAGTGCCCAGGCTGCCATCGCATCGCCAGGCTGACATATGGCGCGATTGAGAACCTGC
>CAYTTD010000335.1:0-2931 GCA_964440595.1 uncultured Gaiellales bacterium | reverse complement strand
CCCCAGTGGATGACCAAGGGAAATCCCTCCACCGACCGGGTTTACGTCACCCATCCGATCCTGCAACCCAAGTTCTGCAACGGTCTGAAGTGGAATGCTGGCGAATGCCTCATTGACCTCGATAACTGCCATGTCATCAAGGCCAAGCCCTGCACGCTTCAGCGCGAGCCTAATGGCATCAGGATTGCCGTGGAGCATCATCGTTGGGTCGACGCCTGCTACGGCAGTAGACACCACACGTGCACGCGGCTTCAATCCGTGCTTTCCAACAGAGGCTTCTCCCGCCAGCAAAATAGCGGCAGAACCATCGCAGATCTGACTGGAGTTACCAGCGGTAATTACTCCGTCAGGCTTAAACACTGCAGGAAGTGAAGCAACCTTCTCGATCGTGGAATCCCGCGGTGTTTCATCTTTCGCAAACGAAACTGTCTCGCCTTCTGCGTTCGTCACGTCGATCGCCACTATCTCAGCATCAAAGTGTCCGGCCGCCTGGGCTGCAAGAGCCCTCTGATGGCTATTCCATGCATATTCGTCGAGCTGCTCTCGGGTGAGGTTCCACTTCTCAGCAACCATCTCTGCTGAAAGCCCCTGTGGCACTACATCAAAACGCTCCATGATCTTCGGTGACAGATCACCGCCATCAGTACCCATGAGCGTCCGGCTCATGCATTCCACCCCTGCTGCGATTGCAACGTCGGCCTGTCCCGCCATGATTGCCGAGGCGATCGAGTTCGTGGTCTGAAGGCTGGATCCGCACATCCGATTGACTGACGCGCCACAAACCGACACTGGAAAACCGGCAGCCAATACAGCTGATCGGGCAATGTTCCACCCTTGCTCACCAATCTGCGTGACGCACCCCATCTGAACGTCCTCAACAATCTCGGCATCGATGCCCGCGCGTTCGACCACAGCGTTCAAGACGTGCGCTGCCAGGTCGTCAGCTCTTGTTGTGCTAAGCGAGCCACCCTTTTTTCCGACTGGCGAACGAACTGCCTCGCATATGAATGCCTGCTGAGTCATTATTGGATCCCCTCTGCGTGTCTGTTAACAGGGCGTGACAATAACACGACTCAATTCGTCCTGCCTGAAATCGTACGGGTTCGATATCCACTCGTCCGGGATGAAGCCCAATCACCGGGAATCGGTATCCGACTCATGCTGTTTGATTAACCACGCGGGCATAGATGGCCGGCATACTGTGTTTGCAGCAGTAAAAAGACGGGGAATTAAACATTTAGAGCTTTGTTGGGCAAGGGAAAAAAGAAGACCGATGCAGATCAGGCTGCGGCCAAGCAGAGGAAGATTGCTGCGAAAAAGAAGGCAACTCTCAAGAAACAGCAGGGGAAGAAAGCCAGCCGCAAAGAGCGCAAGGCTGCCAAGACCAAGGGTGGGGCATCTACGCTGTCTGGCGGTGCTGGCGCAAACCAGGCTGTCGCAAAACGTAAGGCTGCAGCTGCCGGAGCGCCAACAAAGAAGGCTCGACGCAGGTTTCTTATCTTTGGAAAACGCAAGGATTCAGGATCACAACCAGCAAGAAGTCGGATCGCCCAGGCGGCTCAACCATTGCAGGAGCGCAGAAAGCGCTTGGTTGGAGCACGAGAAACCACGATGCGCGACCTGGGCGGGCTCATGCTTGAGATGTACAAACGAAACCGCTTCAGGGAGGAACTGCTCCTCGACAAATGTGAAGAGATTCTCGCGATCGAAGTGGAGATCGCACACATTGATCAGAGACTCTTTCAACTATCTCCCCCGAACCCTTCGGGGCAGAGGCCGATCGGAAGATGCGAATGCGGATCGCCTATCATGCCTGGCCAGAACTTCTGCGCCTCTTGTGGACGATCGTTGGTGACTCTCACTCAAACCCGTGCCTGTACACGTTGCGCCGCTGGCCTGAGAGCAGGTGATGCGTTCTGTTCAGTATGCGGCACACCGGCTCCCGACATTCTTGACGCGATCGCACCTCCCGCAATGGCCTCAACGCAACCGCCCGGGACCCGTACTGGCCCTGGCGGAATAACCACTCCAGCGATGCCAGTTCCGCCACCACCTCCCGAGCTGGCAGGCAACGTAAGGACCGTTTCCTCCGATTCGGCACCCAAATCGCCGCCCCCGAACCCACCTGCCTCCACCGGCAAAGCAGATGTTGTGGCACTCGAAGTGAAATTACCTTTTGCTCCGCCGACCCTGACGGATGAGCCGTCCGTTGATGCAGAATCTCCTGCGGTCGACGATGCAAATCCTCCCTCTACCGACAAGGCATTTGGAGCCGAAGACCACGAGAGCCAGGTAGTTGCGAAAGCACTTGATGACCTGCCAGAGCTGGTTCTTGAACCATCGACACCGCCAGCCAGACGCTCTTCAGACGCAACTACGCGACGACGTGAGGCCCGAGCCAAGGCCAAGCTCAGGAAACAGAAAGAGCGGGAGAAGGAAGAGAACCGCAAGCGTCTTGCAAAGGCAGCGCGCCAAAAGGCCAAGGCCAAGGCAAAAGCCAAGAAGGAACAAGGTCAGGAAGACGGCAAGAAGAGTTGAGCGATTTGCAACAGGCCGGTGGCCTTGGGCAGCCACCACGTATCGGGGTTGGCATGGGTGGCAGCTGCCCCGAGTGCAGGGCGCCGATTGAGCTAGGCCAGTCTTATTGTCTGGAGTGCGGATCTCCAATAAGGTTTCGAAGAAAAGCAAGAAAGCAGCGTCCGGCTGGTGCGGCAAGTGGAACTCCCGCCACCGTGGCGACAATCGGAGCGCCTCCCGCTCGTCGCCCGAAAGGATTTCCATGGCTTTCATTCCTTGGAATTCTTGGTCTTGTTGCTGCCGGAATAGTATTTGCATACGTCGAGCTTGACGATTCAGGCACTGCTAAGAAAAAGGCGTCCGGCAAGAAGAAGGAAGACGCACCCATAACTGGATTGGTGCCAACAACCGACG
>CAYTTD010000334.1:0-2942 GCA_964440595.1 uncultured Gaiellales bacterium | reverse complement strand
CGCTATATGGAGTAGCCGATCGGGCCTTCGTGTTCGTTCTCGATGGTGCCTCTCAAACCGTTCTCATGGATGAGGTGCGCGCCGGCCGCCTGCCAAACATCGCCCGTGTCATGAATGCTGGAACGACTTTCAGGTACGGGTCTCTTTCAGATTATCCAGTTGTAACATGGTCGAACCACAACACGATTGCGACCGGCACGTCACCGGGGCACCACGGACTCATCAACAACTCGTGGTACGTGCGCGACGAGCAGCGCGAGCAACTCATTACCGATGGCTCCAAGTTCAACACTTTTCGAACCGGCCGCCACATGGAGAAAGGCGTTGAAACGCTCTACGAAGCAGTGCGTCGTTCATTCGGCTCAGGCGCCGTGACCTATGCGGGGAATGAACCCAGTGGGCGGGGAGCCACGCTCTCTACGCTCGACCTGACAGGCATTGGCAAGTTCCTGGCCCACGGAATCTCGACTCTAGGCGAGTTTCTGAAAGGCAAAAAGCTTACCGGTAATCCAATAATGGCGGGCAGCAAAGAGTACAAGAGCGTGGTCTGGCAAGACAATCTTGCCACCTCGTTAGGTGTCTCTTTAATCAAGGGTAAGAGCACTCCCAAGCTGGGTATCATCGAGTTCGCGGTGCCAGACAATCAGGCTCATGAACATGGTCCGCAATCACCCCAGGCGCGTGCGGCACTGCAGGAGGCTGATGCTCATATCGGTCGGCTACTTAAGGCCCTCACTGATCGCGGTGTGATCGGTAGCACGGCATTCGTCGTTACTGCTGACCACGGCATGGAGCACCAGTACACTGATCGAAAGAAAGTCGGGGGTTGGAAGAAAGCTCTCGAGAACAGCGGTGTGAAGGCCATTGAAAGTACACGCTTTGTATACCTGAGAACCATGCGGGTCGACGCCAAGGTAGTTGACGGCAAGGTATTGGTAAGTGTGGTTGACGATGACGCCGATAAGAGCGGATCAAATCCACCAGTAGCCGGGGCGCTAGTTACGGTGCGCGATGCCCATGGTAAAACCGTAACCGGCGTTACGACCGAAGACGGATCAATTCAGATTCCGCTAGGGGCGGGGATGTCTGGCCGCGTGACGGTGATTGTTGAACATCCAGAGCTTACGCGACACGAGTCACAGCTAGACCTCAGCGCACGCTGAACGAACCCGTTACCGCCGTGATCAGGCCGCCCAGCATCTGGCCTATCTCATTGCCGCTCCACCCAAGCTGAGTTACAGCGCTAACCGAGTTTGAAATAGGCGTGAGCGCAAGCGTTCCGGAAGCATTGTTGGTTGTGGGGGAGTTCATGCTAATTCCAGAGAAACATCGAAACCATTAGTTGTCAATGCAGCTTGGGCGTCAAGTCCTGTAACAAATTGGTTATGCGCCCTCGACAAACTGGGGCAATCGGCTGTTTGGGGGGAACCTTCAGCTGCATAGTTGGGTAAGTCAGACGGGGAAAGCATGGAAGTATCAGGATTTCTTTCTGGATCGAGAAAGTTCTTAACGGGTGACGTCTTTGAGCTTGCCGCGCAGGTTGAGGCAGGTGGTGGTGGCCTCAACGAGCGGTTAGGGGCACTATCAAACGAGATCGATGAATTTTTGAAGTCGGGTTCGCGATCCATGTCCGAGATCGACGAGAGAGCAGAATTTATCCGCAACATACAAAGGAATGTGGGAAATCAGTCGGTCGGCGACATCGCCGATGTGCCAACACATCTGAGGAGGGAAAACGGTCGAGGGGTTGATCCAATAGAGGATGCAATCTCTCGCATGAGAGGTTCAGGCGGCGCACCGTTTGATGCATCCCTGGACGAGGCACTGAATGGCAAGGCGCTGATAAACAAGTCGAATATTGATGAAGTGATTTCCGGATTGAGGGACTCAAGCTCCTATTGGAGCAGTGGACTCATTAGTAGTCAGAGTCAGCGCATTGAAGCATTCCTGAAAGGACCAAAGCCGGTCAGCGCCGACGCGGCAGTGCTTCTCGGGCAGCCTCTGGCAACGGCAAAGGTACCGATGAGTGTCAATAAGAAAGGTGAGGTTACATACTCCAGCGTACACCTTGTGACAGATGGGATTATCGGCGGCCCGGCAGGATTTGAATCACTTGATGACATGCGCATCGCGGCTGAGGAATATATTGGGCAGAATCCCGGCAAGACGCTTATTGGTATCACTGACAGCAAGCAGGGGTATCACCTTCTTTCAACTACCGGTGAAACTGGACCTCGTACACTGTCTCAGCCGGGAAAGTTTGCAAGGCGTGACTCTTCACGTGAAGTTCCGGTGACCTTTGAGGCAAATCACCCAAAAGTTGCACTTATCGTTGGAAGCGATCGCAAGTCTGTGTACTCCAACCGGAGTGACCTTGCTGACGACCAAGCAACCTTTGCTGCATCGAAGTGGCCCGACGGATATTCCCCGCCGATGTCAGTTGAAGCACTCTCTGATCTTGGTGGCGTTGAGACCAGAAAGAGCGTGTCGTGGGTTCTCGATGATGAGCTGTTGGTAGCAGATGCTGACAAATCCAAGGTGGATGCCCGTATCGAGGATTTGGTCGCGTTACGCACACGGGTTCGCGATAAGCGTATTGAAGCGGGTGAAATTGGTCAGGTGATAGATAGGGCGGGTCGTGGCACACCTGCCGAATGGGAGCTTGAGGATTTGATTACTCATCAGATCTTTGGGTCGGCCACTCGGGGTGAATTTGTTCGGGAGTTTGGTGGTCTCGCCAAGGCATTGCCGGGCTACTCTGTGGCGGATGCGGTGCATCACGCCACTTCAGTGAACTTGAGCAATCCCAAGTTGGTCACGGTTGTAATGCAGGATTCAGCGGGGACGCCTCACTTGTTGGCAATCCGGAATCCATCGGGATTTTCGTGGAATCGACTTGATATACTCCCAGACCTACGGGCGATTGTGATGAAGAACTCTGG
>CAYTTD010000333.1:0-2953 GCA_964440595.1 uncultured Gaiellales bacterium | reverse complement strand
TGGATCTGCGAGGTACCCTCGTAGATCTGGAACAGCTTGGCGTCGCGCATGAGCTTCTCAACCGGATACTCCTTGGTGTAACCGTAGCCACCGTACACCTGCACAGCATCAACGCATGCCTGCATGCACATGTCGGCAGCAAAGCGCTTTGCGTGTGAGCTCTGCAGAGTTGATCGAATACCCTGGTCAACCATCCACGATGACTTCCACACCAGCAGGCGAGCAGCCTCGATGTTCGTTGCCATGTCGGCAATCATGAAGTTCACGCCCTGGTTCATCGCGATTGGCATGCCAAACTGCACGCGCTGCACTGCGTACTCCTTGGCATAGTCAAGCGCGGCCTGTGCAACTCCGACAGCCATTGCAGCGGTTGCCGGACGCGTACCATCAAGCGTCTTCATAGCGATCTTGAAGCCTTCGCCCTCCTCGCCAAGACGATTCTCGATTGGCACCTTGACGTTGTCAAAGTAGATCATGTTGGTTGGGCTGGCACGCTGACCGAGCTTATCCATGTGCTTCTCAACCTTGATGCCCGGGTCGTTCATGTCAACGATGAACGCCGTCAAGCCACGGTGCCCTTTGCTTTTGTCTGTCGACGCAAACAGGGTCACCCAGTTTGCAAGCTCGGCATTGGTAATGAACGTCTTGGATCCATTGATGACGTAGTGGTCACCATCCTCAAGAACGGCAGTCGTCTGGATTCCTGAAACGTCACTGCCGGCCTCAGGCTCTGTCAGCGCAAACGCGCAGAAGGTGAGGCTTTCGGTGAGCGATGCCAGGTACTTCTCCTTCTGCTGCTCATTACCTGCGATATGAACCGGAGCTGATCCAAGGCCGCTTGCCTCCATGCTGGTTGCAATACCGCTGCAACCCCAGGCAAGCTCCTCTGTAACAAGAGCTCCGTCGAAACTGCTAAGCCCGGGGCCACCATACTGCTCAGGTATGTGGAGGTTCAGGAGCCCCGCATCGAAACCTTTCTGAATCAGATCGATTGGCAGCTTGCCCTCTTGATCGGCGCTTGCCGCAACCTTGCGAATCTCTTTCTCGGCAAACTCGTGTGCCGTCTCTCGCAACATCTTCTGCTCGTCGGTGAGGTCAAACCAGACCCCTTCTGCTTGTGCCACAGCCACTGCCATTCCCTTTCTCAACCTGATTTATTTATTGTGCATCCGCACTAAGTGCCACCGGCTCAGGGCTGACAGCTGACACCGTGTCATTGCCAACCGTCGCCCCGAGCCACATGGTCTTTATCTGACAATCTCCTCCAAGTAATGATTAAAGGAAGAGAGTGCCAAGCTTTGTTGCAAGACCAAGGTCGCCCTGTACCTTGAGCTTGCCGGTCATGAAGGCCATCTGGGCATTCATTTCACCTGAGGTGATCTTCAGCCAGTCAGCACCATCAACGGTGATGGTCGTGTTAGGGCTGTCAATCTCGCCCTCACCGAAAGTCGCCGCGCCGTCAGCAATCGATGCGTGCCAAACACCAGCGCCTTCACCGGTGATGTTGAATTGAAAAGAAGCAGTCATACCTGCTGCCTTGTCAGCGCGAAACTTGCTCTCCATGCCGCTGAACACTTCACTCATTGTCTGGGTAGTCATTTTTCCTCCCTCATATTTTTTGTGCGGTACAGATTGTTGCCTCTAGGCTAAATCCCCTGTACTTGCCGGATTCTCACGATTATTGACTCGCGAGTCAACAATACTATCCAATGGGGGTGTTACCGCCCGTGCATGATCTCGAAACCTGCCGGTGCGGCCAATTAATCTGGCGACGAACGCGTGATCGCCCGTCGAGGGCCGACACGTGGCCTCCGCCGGTTGTCTGGGTGTAGGCTGCACCCCATGACGATCGACCTTTCACTAACCGACGAACAGATACAGATCCAGCAGACCGTTCGCCAATTTGTTGACGAGCGCGTGTTGCCTGTCGCAGTGCAGAACGACATCGATCACAAGCTCGACATGAGCCTGATCGACGGCATTCGTGAGCTGGGTGTTTTAGGTGCACCGATACCTGAAGATCTTGGCGGCGGCGGCCTCGACTTTGTAAGCCTTGCGCTGATCTGCGAGGAGATTGATCGCGGGGAGGCAGCTCTGCGCACGCTGATGAGCGTGCACGTTGGTCTCAACTCGCTTGCACTGCTTGAGTTTGCGAGTGAACAGCAGAAGCAGGACTGGCTGGTACCTCAGGCGCGTGGCGAGAAGCTTGCTGCGTTTGGTGTGACAGAGCCAGGTGCAGGCAGCGACGTGGTGGCCATGGCGTCCACTGCCACGAAGCAGGCTGACGACAGTTGGGTGCTGAATGGCTCCAAGAGCTGGATCAGCTACGCGACCGTTGCTGACCACTGCCTCGTTTTTGCCAAGAGCGACGTTGATGCAGGGCACAAGGGCATTAGTGCGTTCCTCGTGAATCTGAAAGAGGATGAGGGCGTCACCGCGCAGGATCACCAGAACAAGCTGGGTGTGCGCGCGGGCTCAACGGGCCAGCTTTACTTCGACGATCTGCATCTGCCCGCAGACCGCTTGCTGGGCAACGAGGGCGACGGATTCAAGATTGCAATGTACGGCCTTGATCACGGTCGGTTCACGGTGGCAGCAGGCGCCGTCGGCGTTATCCGCGCCTGCATGGAGAAAAGCGTTGAGTATGCAAACTCGCGCGAAACTTTTGGCAGGAAGATTGGTGAGCACCAGCTGGTACAGGATCTGATCGCCCAGATGGTTGCCGATTACGAGGCGTCACGATTGCTGGTTCTGCAGGCCGCATGGTGCAAGAACCGTGGTGTGCGCAACTCGCGCGAGACCAGCCTTGCAAAGTGGATTGCAACTGAGGGTGCATTTCGTGCGGCGCACAATGCGATACAGGTGCATGGCGCGATGGGCTACGAGGCGGAGACCGGTATCGAGAGGTACTTCAGGAATGCTCGGGCTCCGATCATCTACGAAGGCACTACGC
>CAYTTD010000332.1:0-2960 GCA_964440595.1 uncultured Gaiellales bacterium | reverse complement strand
GGAGATTTATTGTCTCGCTTACATTCAGAACCCTGTAGCCGCTCGCGCATACCTGGTTGCGCTCAGCGAGCGGGGTAAGGCCCGCGAACAACGCGACTGGTCTCAAGTTTATTGGCAGGCATCGGCGGAAGCGGTTCGACTGGGTCGACCGATCTTCGACGCCGTAGAAGGCTGGAGACAATCGTGGAAGTCACTGAACGAACGGGTCAATAACCAGTTGATGCAGGTATACCAAATGGGGCAACAGATCAACGAACTGGAGCAGAGGATCCGCCGCACACGGGCAGAGATCGACACCGATCCGCGCACCGAAGTGAACCGTTTTCTTGATACAGGCGCTGAGCTGCGGTAGATCGCAAAAAAAATAGCGAATCAGCCAGACATTGGCCTAACCCCCTGAATCTCAGGGTCGCCGTCTGAGTCAAGCTGCACTTTTACATGCACCTTTCCGCCTTCCTCAAGCACTGTTTGCAGCTTTTGGATTTTGGACTCATCGTCGTCATACCAAAAGCCAATCGACCCCGACTCGAGCTCGCTATCGGCGCCACTGACGCTAATCACCGGTAGCTTGATCCACGTTGAGCCGTCAGGCAGCGAATCTGGATCGGCGACAATCCTGCCGTATTTCACAGGTTGATTCTTGCTGGCCCGGCGCAGCTCGAGGTAGGCAGAATCGCCTGGCTCGAGAGATTCAGGCAGCTTGATCTTCCTGAAACCATAGTCGAGCCACAGCTCATTTCGCGGCATCTCCTTGAAATCAGGCGATTCGCCCGATTTTGCTTCAAGTGTGACAACGGCACCCTGCGGCATCCGCGCGCCAGCGAACAAGGGCAAGCACGCCAATGCGACTGCCTGAAGCACGACCGCTGCGATGAGCCAGGAACGGATCTTGCGCTGGTTCATCCAACAACCTCTCTTCTGCGGGTCCAGAGTGAGCGCGATCGCCCGACGAGCCATGCCAGAAGAATCAACAACAATCCGACGCCTATGAAACCCGGGCCGCCAAGATCGACAGCAAACACGAAGTCAAGGTAGCGGGTCACAACGAGAATTGCGAGCCACGCGATGCCGAAGATGAATAGCTCGCTTCGAGACTCAACCATGCCGAGGTACATCAACCCAATACCGCCGCAGGCCAGCACCACCGACGCTGCAACTGAAACTGCGTGCTGCTGGTGAATCCATGACACGGCAAGCACTGTAACCGCAATGGCCAGCAATGCAACGACAACGGCTCTGCGACTCTCAATTCTGCCAAGGCGCAGCAGCGCAGTGCACGTCAGCGCAGCCAGCGCAAACGCCAGCCACTGTTCAAGACGTGGCATGGCCGAAGTATTGTCCCAATCCCAGTGCCAGGCAAAGCTGGATTGAACAAGAGAGCCCAACAACATCAAGAGAGAGGCGCACCTGAGCGGCAGATCAAGCACCCGCAACCGGCTCGCGGTGCTGCCCGCGCCCGCATTGGAGAATCCCTCGAGCACGAAGCTGGCAGCAAATCCGGAGATACCAACAAGCACGACACAACTCATGAGCGCGCCCGCAAACAGCTCCTCGGGCATGCCACTCAGAGAGTCGCCTGCCTCCCACGCAAGCCAACCGAGCCACGCGGCTCCCGCTACCCACCCAACGGTTGTGCGCTCAGCAAAGACGGCAACGGCTGTTGCCGCCAGCGCAACAAACAGGGCGGCAAGCGGTTTGTGCACACCAACGTTGAACTCCTCACCCAGTATCGCGAGGCCGCCAGCGAATGTTCCCACTCCAACAACCCAGGCGACGGAACCACTCCAGCGAGGCGCACCTCGGGCGTCAACGACAAAACCCACAAGATAGCTAGCGAGCATGAACACCACAATGATGACAACTTTGAAGGGGTCGGCAATAACATCCCAGTTGGTTGCAACTGTCAACAAAACTCCAAGCCCAACAAGCAGCCCGCCAAGCACACCAAATATGGCCTGCATCTTTGCGCGAGTGTCATGTGCCGGCGCTGACTCGCCTGCACCCGCATCCCGCTCGCGCTCGTAGGCATCAATCTGCCTGGCTTGCTCTGGCTCGATGATGCCCGCAGCCACCCAATCGGTGCTGCGTTCACGAATGTCATCGGCCGAGCCCATGGCTGGATACTATGCCTTTAATCGAGAGCCGGCATGCACCATGATCTAACGCCATGATTGGATTTACTCAATGAACTTCACAATCGACACCGTAGATGCGAGCGACACACTGCAAATAAGGCAGGCGATCTTGCGACCGGAGGCAAGCGCCGATGAGTGCGTTCTTGACGGTGACGACCATGCTGACACACGCCACTATGCTGCATTTGTCGATCTTGACGGAGTGCGCACTCAGTGTGGCGTTGCATCGATCTACCTCGACCCTCCCACTTGCACCTTGCCACCTGCGAAACGCAGCGATGCAGCTACGGATGGCATTGCACCAAGAACAATGTGGCGCATTCGCGGCGTAGCAACTCTGCAGGACTGGCGGCGGCGCGGGGTTGCGCGATGGCTCGTTACTGCAGCAATGCAACATGCGTACGACCAGGGTGGGGAGCTGGTGTGGTGCAACGCGCGCACTCCAGCAGTGCCGCTTTATTCGAGTCTGGGATTTGAGATCGAAGGTGAAGAGTTCGATATTCCAGGCGTTGGGGATCACTTTCTGATGTGGCGATTGCTTGCCTAGCGTTTACATACGTCTATCCACTGGAACGCGCCGGCCACGATCACGCCCACACGCGGACAATCATCCACAGCCATGCTTCTCCGAAACAATAACCAGACGTATGGTTCAGTCAATCGCGGGACTCATCACAATACATTCGATTGAGCAAGGACACTTAGATGATCGTTTCCGCAACCCCCCCTACACAAGACACTACTCGCCACCTTTTCCAAGATGCAATCAAGAGCATCAAGGTCGCCGAAAAATCGCGACGCGAGTCGTGGACGGAGAATCTCAAC
>CAYTTD010000331.1:0-2977 GCA_964440595.1 uncultured Gaiellales bacterium | reverse complement strand
CGGTTGCTGTTGGCATTTTCTTTGCCGAGCCTCCAACCTGTAACCCTGGTCCACAGCGCAAGGTTGGATTTGCACTGCGTCGAGCAGCTGACGGTATCTACGCCCATGAGCTGACTGGTAGCGCTGAAGCGCTCAAGGCTCTCTCGCACCTGAGCAGATCGCATACAGTGAGGTACATCGGCAGCACCATTGATTACGCCGCACTTGTTCTGCCGACCCGAACGGTCGAGAACGAAGGCCGTTACCCAATGATGCAGCCACTGTAAAAAATAGTTGCCGCCCGCACGGGGTATCGCTAAAAAGGTCGGGATCAGTTATCATCGAGGTCTCGCACCTTGGAGGTGTGCCCGAGTGGTTAAAGGGGGCGGGCTGTAAACCCGCTGGCTTGGCCTACGATGGTTCGAATCCATCCGCCTCCACCTACACTAGCTGTGGCCTTCAGGATTACCTTCCTGGAGGCCACAACTATGTTGTAAATGCGCCGCAGATGCTGCAGGAAAACTTGGCAGAACCGGAGATCGCCTTCTTGTAAGCCCTCTTTGTTTCCGGCTTGGTCGCCAGCTTGAAGATGTTGGATCCAGTTCCATTGAAGTAGAGAACGGCAACGGTGCGCCTGTGAGTCGTTACCCACTTCATCATGTCCTTGGCGAACCTGGCATCGTCAATTTCCCATGGCGCCCACTCCGCAACCATGAATGGGTGATTCGGGAAGTCGTTATAAAACTTGTTATGTGCCTTCCAGTGCGCCTTGCCGCCGATTGAGTAGAGATCGTTGGCAACGTAATCAACCCACTTGTTCCCTGGGAAGTAATCACGAGGTTGATTGCCCTTGACATTTGGTGCACCTTCACCCTGTGGGTTCCACACCAGGGCCACCTTGTCGCTGGGATCAATGTCTCCGACCGACTCGGTAAGAGGATCAAGCCCGGCGCCCGTGAGCGCTTCGTTCATTTCGTCTTGGGTGCCTGCTCGCATGATGATCGCAATGCGAATGAATGCTTTGCGGTAGTTTGCGGTGGAAAGCTTTGCTCCTCGGCGTGATCCGTTCTGGTTAAAGGCGCACCAGGGATTCCAGTGGCCGTTCATCTCTGCCATCGGCCTCATGTACGTGTATTGGTCTGATTCATTTAGTGCCTGAGAAATCTTCAAAAGTATGCGGTCACCATCACCCTTGGCCAGATCTCCGGGAGTTATCGCCTGCTTGCCATTCTTGTCGCGAGTGTCGAGGTGAAACATCGTGCGATAGTCACCCTGTTCACCCTCCGTCAACCAGTGATCATAAGAGCCGCCCCAGGTTACTCCTTGTCCCCAACCAAGTGAAACAAGGTGAATCTGGTGCTCCTGCCCGGCCAGCTTTGAGAACTTCTGGGGTGTCGTGGCAGTGCCTCCGACGCCTAACATCACCTTGCCCTTGGGAGGCATTCCCGGCGCCCGCGCGCTGACAGGCGGTGTAGATATACACAACCCCCATAGAAGTGCCAATGAAGTAACTGCAACGAAACCGGCCTTTATCTTCGCAAGATGGATTTCGCGCAGCAATACCATTCATTATGTATCGACTGCAATTGCGATTACCTTGAGGTAGCGCTAGCGGCTTGCTGCGCGAGTGCCTATGACGGAAAGAGCAATCGCTGTGAATGCACATAGAGCTCCAAGAATCGCCATAATCGAAATGTGCTCACCCGCAACAAGGGCTCCGGTTGCAACAGCCACCGCCGGAATCATGTAGATCGCGACCGTGGCTCTTGCTGCGCCAAGCATCGAGACCGCTCTGAAAAACGCGATATATGCAACGCCTGTGGGCAGTACTCCAAGCTCGATCAGGGCGAGCGTCGCATACAGGTTGGCGTCTCCCTGGTTGATAGCCAGGAGCCCCGCTGGTGCAAGTGCAATGGTTGCGACTATCGTTACGAATCCGGTGTTTGCGATTGGGCCAAACCTGTCAACGCCGGTCTGAACCGCAATCATGGAGAAGGCGTGTGAAAATGCAGCGCCCAGCAGCACCGCAACACCAACTGCAGTTGCCGAGGTGTCTTTGCCCAGCACTGGCAGCACCGCAGCGAGCATCCCGAGAACCAGTGCTACATAAAGGCTGGCTGAAAGCGAAGAACTTCGCCTGAGAATGCGTGCTTTGGCCGCCGTCATCGCAGCGGTCCATACAGGCACTGTGCCCAGGATTATCCCCGTAATCGAGCTCGACACGCTCTTTTCACCGACGGCAATGCCGAGAAACGCGCAGGCCGTGAACACTCCGGCGATGATCACGGAAATGCCTGCAGTTCGCTCCCACGTTTTCAGTGCGAGTCTGCGAGGAGGGTCGCCAAGCTCCGGAATGGCTTCAATCTGCCGCGACGCGATCTTCATGGCAGATTCAGCCCCTTGTGGACTGGCAATAGTCTGGTGGCGCAGAGGCACGTTGGTTGTGTCTCCGGTTATTCGAAGCGCAGATTGCTCTTCCAGCGCTTTTGCATAACGCTTCTTCGCTGCTCGTTGCCTCATAAGCACGACGCTGCCAACGACTATCGCGCCGATGAAGCATCGAATAAAGGTTATTGACTGTGGAGCGTACCCGGTAAGGGCAATTCGAACAAAAAGGAAGGCTGTACCCCAAAGAAACGCCGCCGTGAACATTGCCCCCATGGCGCGTAACAGGAACAGCAGAGAGTTGGACTGCCGATCCTTATTGGGGTGATTTCCATTGCCAGCGGGATGGCTCGAGCCATTGTTGCCGGCTGGATGCCCTGAGTTGGTAGCTATCGCACTGCCCAGATCTGAGTAGCCATCAACATGCCGCAAATCACGGTTTTTGGCATCCTGGGGAATGACGGTGGCAGAACTCAAAGCACGTGAAGTGTATCACCGTGCACTGGCATCATGCCCGATGCCAGCGATGCAATTTCAACCTTGGCCTCTTTGATCAATTCCGGGTCCTTGACGCCAACGCACCAGGGCTCCGCCGCGAATGGGCTGCCATGTA
>CAYTTD010000330.1:0-2978 GCA_964440595.1 uncultured Gaiellales bacterium | reverse complement strand
CCGCAATCAGCTGCCTTCCCACCTGGGTACGCGCACCGGCACCAAAAGTCACCGCCGGACCTGATCCCAGAACCACGTCGCAATCGCTCTCTCCAGGCGTGTCGCTGGTCCAGGTTACGTCTATAACACAAGCCTCGTCTGGCGCTAGCGAATATGCTGAAGTCATTGCACCGGCACCTGAAATCTCTTCGGTTGTGGCGGCCAATGCCACGACCTCTACATCAACATTGCCAGCGCACCGCCTTGCAGCTTCAACTGCGATAAAGCAGCCAATACGGTTATCCAGGCACCGCGACATCAAACGACCGGACGAGTGCAGCACAGGGTGAGAATCCAGAATTACCGGATCCCCAATCCTCACCAGGCTCTCTGCTTCCTCCCTGTTGCGTGCACCAATGTCGATCCACAGCTTCTTGACCTTTGGTCGCTTGGAGATGTCACCGGCAACGTGGATCGGTGAGTCACCAACAACCCCCTGAATTTCTCCTCCAGCTGCCAAAACCCGAACTCTCTGCGCCAAAGGCACAGCCGGATCCCACCCCCCTATCTCCTCAAAAAAGATCAGACCATCATCATTAATTCGCGTGACGATAAAGCCTATCTCGTCAATGTGCCCAGCCAGCACAACACGAACAGGTGCCCCCGCATTTACAGTGGCCGTTGCGCTACCTAGTGCATCTATGTGTGTTTCGGCAAACGTCTCGGCATATCTTGTCCAAACCAATGAGGCAGGTTTTTCAAAGCCGCTCGGCCCGGGAACGTCAAGTAGATCCAGAAGGAATTCCAGCTCCGCCCCTCCCCCGGCCGTTTCAAGAACACGCTGCCTCGCCGCAGTTCTCATTTTCCGTCCTCCATGACTGCCAATTCCTTTACTGTCGCGACAAGCACGCTTACCACGTCATCAATGTCCAGCACGTCACAGTGCTCGCAAGGTGTGTGCAGGTAACGACAAGGCACGCTTACCAATGCGGTGGGCACGCCGCGACCAGCCATGGTGATCTGATCGGCATCTGTGCGGGTTCGCACACCCATTCCCCTCAATTGCACTTCGATCTCTGCGTTCGACGCAGCGTTGACTACCGTTTGAACAAGATCGTTGGAGGTCGATGCACCACGGGTTACGATTGGGCCGCCACCGATCTTCAGATCACCAATAGACTCTCCACCAGGTGTATCTCCGGGCGTCGTGACGTCTACGTTGAGGGCGAAATCTGGTGCGAGACGGTGAGACGCCACACGCGCTCCGCGGCCACCGATTTCTTCCCCTACCGACGCCACAGCCACAACCTCTGCGCTCTCAAAACCGCTGTCTTTCAATCGTCGCAATGCTTCCAACACAACAAAGCTTCCCACGCGATTGTCAATTGCCTTTGAGACCAGTCGACGCTCATTGAGCCATCGAGGCGACCAGTCAAGCGTAGCGGGCGAACCAACAGAAACCAGTGCAAGAGCTTCATCTTTGCTCCCGGCACCAATATCGATCCATAGGTCTTTGAGCTTGGGAGTCTTTCCACCAGCAGATTCATCAAGCTCGTGAACTGCAACCCGCGTTAGCGTCCCATAGACGTATTGCCCACCTTCCGGAGCGATGCGAACCCTCTGGCCAAGGAGAACGCCTGTGTCCCAGCCGCCAATGGCAGCGCAACGCAGAAAGCCCTTGTCGTCAACTCGCGTGACAATTAATCCAATCTCATCAACATGGCCGCAGAGCATGATTCGCCTGCCCGAACCGCTCAGCCAAGCGTAGCTGTTGCCCGATGAATCCTGTTCAACCTTCTCGAACCCGATCGCCTCGGCACGGCGGCGCCACATTTCAGCAGCTGCGTCCTCAAAGCCACTTGGACCAACAGAATCGAGATAGTCCAACAAAAAATCAAGATCAGCTTGCGCAAATGAATGTGAATCGCGTGCGCCACTGGTTTCTTTTGACATCGATGTACTCACCTGAAGCCCTTTTTTCCGTTTATAAGCAGAAGCAGCCAACTCTACATCAGTCCGCAGCCTTAACTTAGGTAATTTCACCCATCAACGAATGAATGGGTTGTCGTAACCTAACGTTGTAAGGAGCGCCGCCCTCGCCAGGCAGGCAGCACCACACAAGATGAGATGCAGACTCAGCTGCTCCCGACGCCGGGGATCAGATAGTCAAAAGCCAATAAGCCCAGCAATCACATCAGTATTATCGAATACCGAATACACGTCCCACATAACACACACAACACGCCATCAGTCGAGAGCGTCCCACACACATTTATCGGCTTGGTGGAAACGGGGGGGACGTCGAACATCCACACAGTTCGACGCTTCCACAAAATGGGCGGGGGTCATCGTAATGATGCCCCCGCTTTTTTTTCTTACTGACGGTCAAACTGACCAACTATTGACAGAAAACTGAAAGCACAGCACATTGGAGTGGAGTGCACGACCACTTACGTCGTGCGTATTTGCAGGGACGCAAACGAAAGAGACTGATCATGGGACTGATCGATTCAATAGCAAAAGCCGCCACAAAATCTCTTGAGCGTGGAGCAACAGCCGCTAAAAACGGCACGCCAAGTGGGCCGCCACCAGCGCCAACACCTGAATCGCGACCAAACCAGACTCCACGCCCTGAGGGGGCATTATCAAATGCTTCAAAGGGTCAGAAAGCAGTGACTCCTGAGAACAGAGCCAGTGGATACAACGGCGACTCAAAGTCCCTGATTGGGCGTATGCAGGAAAACGTCGACGCTGAAGAGAACGAAGACCACCGTGCAGACGATCAGGCCAAGGTCGATGCAATAATCAACAATGCGGAGCTCAGAGCCGAACTTTCTATTCAAAGCGCATTGAATGACGGTGACACTTCGACTGACGGTGACGAGGACTCAGACGATGGAATCGACAATGATCTGGTCGAAGATTACCGGGAGATTGAGGGCTGGGAGAACCTGGCTGACATGGATGACACCGAGCGTGTCGCAGTACTCGAGATTCTC
>CAYTTD010000329.1:0-2991 GCA_964440595.1 uncultured Gaiellales bacterium | reverse complement strand
GGTTGAAGGCTCGGCAAAGAACATGCCAACAGCAACCGCAGCCTGCTCAACAGAGATGTTACCCAGGTTGATTCCTGGCGTATGAGTAGTTTCGACCTCATACCTGACGCCGCTACCCGGCTTCATGAACAGGCCAACCTCGACCTGACCAACGGTTGCCTTGCCATTGCGATCAAGCGGAGGCATTGGACCCACCTGCGGTGGCATTGCAATCATCGGGGTGACGGCACTTTTTGGGGCTGTTGCATTGATCATCATAATTACATTTCTCCTTCTATTTATTGATTTTCATGTGGTTTGATTTGTGATTCTCAGACTGTTCGAGACATCGGATAACGAGCAAAGTTGTTGGCGACGCGGTCAGCAAACACCAGCTTGGTGTAATCATTGGAGCTCCCCATGAAGCTCAACGTGGTTGCTCCGGTCATGTGCGCCAAGGCACCCAAGGCATCCTGGTTACCTACCAACTTGTGAGCGTAAAAACCGTCTGCAGCCTGCCGCAGGGCGTAGCCAATTTCTGGACGCCTGCTTGGCTTTTGATCGGCAATAAGGATTTGAACAGCCTTGACTGCATCGTCAACACTGACAGCACCAAGACTGATTCCTGGCGAGTTCACAGTGTCGAGGTCAATGCGCTCAACATCAGGAACACAGAACATCCCGACTTCGAGCGTGCCGACCGAAGCTTTCCCGTTGCGGTCCAGGGGCGGCATAGGCCCAACAGATGGCGGCGTAATCATTCGGGGGGCAGCGCCGTTTGCAGCGGCCTGAGAGATCATCATTGTTTTCTGACTCCTTGAAATGGATGGCTGTCGTACCTGACGAAAAGAGATGATGGCAGACACAACGACGCCATTCAAGGAATATTTGAAAGTTTTTACGATTTTGGCCTCTTTTGACCACATAAAAAAGATCTATTGACGCATATTGCCTAATATTTTATGGCTTATCTACCATTTTATCGAATAATATTCAGCCAACAATTGCGGGAAGTACCCTCTCAATAATCAGGTTCCCCTGATCCTCGAACATAGCTGCATCTTCACCGAACGTCCTCCAGATGATCCCCGCAGCATCATCTGGTGCACCGAGACGTGATCCAACAAATATGCGGGCGATCAAGTCGTCGATCTTGTCTGCTGTTTCGCTTGCCTTCCATACCAGTAACGCTGCCTGGGCTACCGTCGCGAGGGACGTCACAAACCCTCTACTTACCTTCGTAGAGGCATCAAAATCAGGAATTTTTTCGACGATCGCGCCGGCCAATGTTTGGTCTGCTCTATTTACCAACTCGCGGATTCTTGTAGTGAAGTGCTCTATGATCGTCGGATCATCAGTCAACGCCCTGAAAACATCGAGCGTAATGACATTGCCACTACCCTCCCAGGTGGAGTTCACCTGCGCATCGCGATATAGACGCGCTACCGTGAAATCCTCGCAGTAGCCGTTGCCTCCCATGCACTCAAGAGCTTCGACACAGGCAGCGACTGACCGCCGCGTCACGTGGAACTTCGAGATTGCCGGCAATAGTCGCCTCAAAGGGCTTCTTTGCTGGAAGCTTCGTGCGGTCTCCCACACGAGCGCAAGAGACGCCTCACGCTCAACTGCGAGGTCTGCAAGCACCGCCCGCATAAGTGGTTGATCGGCGAGGATTGCACCAAATGCCGCACGATTTCTGCACCAGTGAATTGCTTCCTGCAAGGCATGTGTGTGAGCACTAAGTGAGCCGGTTGCGCAGTCGTGGCGCGTATGCACAACCATCTCCATGATCGTCGCTATCCCGCGCCCCGGTTCACCGATGCGCATGCCGTATGCGTCGTGCAGATCAACCTCCGCCGACGGGAGCGAGCGAGTTCCGAGCTTGTCTTTCAAGCGCTGAAGCTGCAGACCGTTGCGCCGGCTCTTGGTTTCATCAAGCCAACCCGGCACAAGGAAGCACGAGATGCCCCGGTTGCCACCACCTAGCTCCGGCTCACGAGCAAGCATGAGGATGACATCGGCAACAGGATACGAGACGAACCACTTGCGCCCATTCAGCCGGTGGGTCGCAAACCCATGGTTTTCGGCATGCCCCTCAATCTCCTCCGCAATAGTGGATACGCCAGACAGATCACTGCCCCCCTGGGGCTCTGTCATTGCCATGCCAGCAAGAGCGAACTGGGGAACATGGCTGACTATCCGCTTGATCCAATCAGCTACAAATGGCGATTGCTTTGACGCGCCACGCAATACCGGCACAGCTGCCGTGGTCATCGATATTGGGCAGCCAGCACCGATATCAAGGCGCCCCCACATCTCGAACATGGCGGTTCGATCCAGGTATCCGGTATCGGGATGAGTCCAGGGACGCCCCGGCGTACCGGTTTTAACCATCCCATCCACAAGCGTGTGCCACGCCTGGTCAAAGCGTATGTCGTCGATTCGATTGCCGGCTCGATCATGGCTGTCAATCGATGGAAGGCTTCGGTTTGCTGTGCTGGCTGCCTCCCTATAGCGCCTTGATCCAACCATTTCTCCAATTGTTACAAGGGCAGCGTCATCGGGAGTTGATGCACCAGACACGCAGCGATTCACCATCGCAGAGTGCCACCAACGGCTCGAGGTATCATCGAGCCAGGCGTTGTGTTCAGGGCGCTCACTTGGCTGATTGACTGACACGCCATAGTCGACTTTCGGTGCTGTGGTTGCATGTTCCATACACACCGCCTACCCCGATCGCTCGCCAATGATGCCATCGACCTGAGGAGGTAGATTGCACCTTACTCAGATGGAAGCTGAACCAGAAACCCCCACCAGACCCCCGATAGCAAGAACTGCGCGAGAAATGATGGTTGCGCCTGTTTCGACGTCTGACGTTGGAGAAAAGGGCAGTTCAACGCAGTTGCTGCATCTAGCAGTAGTCAAAGAAGGACGCATCACTGGTTTTGTTTCCGCTGCGGAGTATGTCGGCGCTGGGATGTCAATTGATGACATTCACGAGATCCAGCTGCC
>CAYTTD010000328.1:0-3012 GCA_964440595.1 uncultured Gaiellales bacterium | reverse complement strand
TCGACTTCCACGACACCACTATGGGTCGCCGCATAGACTCCGGCAGAGTCGATCTGCCTAAGGCCCGGGTCGATCTTTGCACCATTTCCCGGAAGATCCACAACCGCACCCCGGTTGCTTAAAACCACTGAATACCCAGCAAAAACAGTCGCGAAAATGACCACTACGAGGGTGATCAGTCCCCTAGTTGTAAAGTAAAGTGACGAAATTCTCATGCAATCAACGTAACACAATCTGTCGTATTTGCAACTATTTATCTTTACTATTCCCTAACCGATGCCCGTTAGTCTCTTGAGTGGGTTTACTGGGCCAGCCGGACTGGGCGCAAGCTGCCTAAGTCGAATGCCTACCGGCGTGCCGACTCCAATAACCAAGTATCATGCGCGCGGGATGACTTTGCCTTCCTCCAACAAAAACGCTTCGTTCTCAGCCGGTACCTGGGTGAGGTGGCGTCAGTATCTGAGGGGATGGCTTCCCGTCGTTGGGGCGCTGATGATTGTATTTGCCACCAGCTTCCTTCCGGGCGTCCCTTCATCAGAGTCGACCCTCTACGAGTTCACCAACGAGGACGCAAAAAACGTGGTCAAGGATGCGAATCTGTTCGCCAAACAGTTCCCGTCTCGAGAAGCAGGCACGCCAGGGGCAGTCGATTCGGCCCAGTTCATCAGAGATCAGTTCACCGGGTTAGGCCTGACAACTCGCATTGTCACCGGAACAGCCGACGGCCCACGAGGCCGACAGGTCTCGGTTGTAAATGTCGAGGCTTTGCTTCCCGGGCGAACAGATGAGACTGTTGTAGTTAGGAGCTCACGCGACAACCTGGGCGGCGCCGATCGCTATCGCGGGGCCGCCGACACGATGCTGTTACCAGCTTTGGCAGAGGAGATCTCCAACCTCCGGGATCGCCGAAGGACGTGGTTGTTCATCTCCACTGATGCTTCCCTCTATTCCCACGGCGGAGATCGTGTGTCCTATACATCAAAGAGCATGTCTTCAAGGCGCGTCGTTGCAGAGATTCTTTTGGACAACGCGGTTTCCGGAGTTGGAGAGAAAGTGGTTCTACCCTTTGAAGCTGTTGATGGAAAGGCGCCAAACCTGGGCTTTTACCTCGCTGGTACCCAAGCCGTAGACCAAGAGGGTCTTTCTGTGTCTCGTCCAGGTATTTCTGATCAGTTTTCCGCTTTAGCTCTACCAGCGCTGGATTCTGCCAGCTTACCGGCTATCAAATCCGGTGTTCCAACAGTTCATTTTTCAATTGCGTCCGAGCCAGGAAAGTGGGTTGCTCCAACCACTACCCGCACAGGTGACGTTGCGCGAAGCGTGGTCAAAATCATGAGCGTGGCTGAGAGTGTGGATTCACTGCCCGTCGCTGGAAAAACCTGGGTCCTGGGAAGCGAACGCGCTTACAGGGGCTGGGCAATCAAAATTCTGATCGCCTCGCTGTTGTGCCCGATTTGGGTCGCTTTGACCAGTGCGTTTGTAAGGTCACGCCGAGTAGTTAATATGCGAGCGGCATCCGAAACTGTCATAAGAGTTGGTGCGGCAGCGTTGCTATCAGCTGTTTTTCTCAAATTTCTCTCAAACCTCTATCTCAGAAACAATCCGTTGTATTCCTGGGGCAGCCCAAACGTTGAGCACAGTTCTCCTATTCTGTTTTTCGTTGGGTGGACAATGGTGACAGCCTTCATCTACAGTTTGATGCGAGGACCAGACTGGCGCGTACCTTCTACCGGGCCTGGTGACGTTGGTCGCATAATCCTTCCCCTGCTTCTGCTTACATTCGTATCGGGGGCAGCCCTGGCCCTGAATCCCTACTTCGTAATAATGCTTCTCCCATCGATTCACATCTGGCTTTGGGTGTTGCAGAGCCCTTCGTCCATTAACGCACAGAGCAGGAATACCGCGATAGTGGTTGGCGGTTTTCTGGTAACGCTTTTCCTTATTCTGCACGGCGTTTCCGCACAGTTGCACGCGGGGTTCTCATCGGTTCTTTATCTGCCGCTATTGGCCGGGGCCGGAGCAATGGGCGGAGGCGTAGTGATCATCCTCTCACTGTGGCTTTGTACCTTTTTCCTGGTCCTCGCAACGGTGCGAGGAAGGGGCGGATCTCCAGCGATTACGGCTTTGCGAAAGCTGGTAGCTGGCTCAAATGCCCTGATGTCCCGCAACCCCAGGGTGCCATATTCCGATATAACGGGTAGGTAGGCCACAACGCGGCCCGCAGAGGCCGGGGCAATGGCCGAAGGAGGCCGTTGCGGGTATTCTGAATCCAGGGTTCATAATTGGTTGATTCGATCGAAAACATAGGTTATCCAGACATCGCCAGGGTGATTGGCACTGGGTTCATCTCCGCAGGCTTGGGCCTGCTTGCTTTTGTGTTTCTTACCATCACATGGGGAGACCCTTTCACTAGATTTGCAGCGTCAAGCGCCCAAAAGCAGGCCGCCAAGGAGTTCGGTCAGGTCTTTTCATCTTCCGGCGGGTTTTCCAAAAGCACCCTCTCGGTTGCCAAAACCAGGTTGCCGGAAAACAGATACCGAACCGGGTTGGCCAAGAGTAAAGTGGCTGGACGTATTCGAATTCCAGCGATTGGGTTGAAGCGGTATGTAATTAAGGGCACCAGGCCTGTTGACCTTGAGAAAGGACCAGGCTTCTATACCGCTGGTGGCACTTTTTTTCCCGGCTCAGGTAAGCCTGTAGCAATTGCAGGACACAGAACCACGTGGGGCGCACCTTTTCTGGACATCGACAAACTCCGCCGAGGCGACCTTATTCATATCGACATGCCGTACGGTCGCTTCGTTTACAGGGTCACTCAGCAGAGGATTATTTCCCCTTCCGATTGGTCAATAATTGACCGAGGAGCCGCAGAGCGGGCGGGTGGCCAAAAGAAGAAGATACAGGCGGGAGTTTGCCCATCTGGCAACTGTGAGCACCTTGTCTTGACCGCTTGTCACCCCAAGTACAGCGCTGAGAGAAGGATTGCGGTTTTTGCCAAACCAATCAAGGTTC
>CAYTTD010000327.1:0-3027 GCA_964440595.1 uncultured Gaiellales bacterium | reverse complement strand
TTCGTCGGTCTCATCACATGCGAAACCAAACATCATGCCCTGGTCGCCTGCACCGGTTGCCTCGCGTGGATCTTGAGAAGCACCCTCTCGAAGAGCAATCCCCTCATTTACTCCCTGAGCAATGTCGGGCGACTGTTCGTCCAATGCGACCATGACTCCACATGTACGAGCGTCAAAACCGTACTTCGCGCGAGTGTAGCCTATGTCGGATACAACTTCTCGGACGATGCTTTGTATATCGACATAGGCGTTGGTGGTTACTTCCCCGGCAACCACAACGAGACCGGTCGTTAGAAATGTCTCACATGCAACTCTTGATGCTGGATCGGACTCGAGCATCGCATCAAGTACTGCGTCGCTGATCTGATCGGCCATTTTGTCCGGATGACCTTCAGTTACTGATTCTGATGTAAAAAGGTATGTGCCCGAGTATCGCACTTTTAACTCTCCCATTGACTTTGTACGTATCTTGAAAAAATGTGACGCGGGGCCGCGCCAGCTGTACATTTGCACGTAGCATAGTTGCTACCGAGCATAAATGCCAACTGATGCGACCCCGTCAAACGCATCACGTCATTGTGAATCGATGTTCAGCCTACCGGCAGGAACACCTCCATGGTCTCGCTATCTTCGGTGCTTTCAGACCAACCAAGGAGGCCGCCGATTTTTTCAAAGTCGGACGCGTTCTCACCAAGGAATGGCCCTGCGAGCTTCATGATCGCAGGGATATCCAGCCAGAATGCTGAGGCAACCTTGTCAGGAGCCCCTGCGGCTTCCCACGCACTCTTGAATGACTCTGACTTCTCGAGCGTTGCGCCTTGACCGATGTTATCGATGTAATCCTCGGTCGTAGCGAAGCCCATGTACTTGTCATTGCTCTTGTAGAAGACGTTGACCGGCACACCGCTGGCGTCAAACGTGAACTTGGTTGCATCTCCAGCAGGAGCAACGGTGAACGGAGCTCCCGCACCACCCTGCCCCATCATCTTGGCGACTGAGTCCACTGCAGTGTCGACTGCGGATGCATCGTCGGTTGCAAACGTGATGCCAATCGGAGGAATCGTTCCGCCAGCAACAGACTCAACGCCACCCTCAGGCATTGAGACACCCATTGAGAACTCACCCTTCATCGCGTCAAAGATCTTTGCAATGTCGACACCGAATGTTGCCTCCATCTCGGAGATCTGCTTCGCAACTTCTTCGTCGCCCTCCTTGACTGAGTCAAAGATCTCGCCAAACATCTCACCCAGGCCGTTTCCACCTACGGCAAATAGTGTGGATTCAGGAAGTCCTTTGACCAGGTCAAGGTTGGTGTTCTCAGGCATTGGGAAATCACCGAGCTTATCCTTGTCATATGAGGTGAAACCGGTAATGCGGAACCCTTTGGTGTCAGCTGCGAAGCCAAAGCTCATGCCGTTCAATGCTTCAAGCGCATCACCGCCGATCAAGCCATCGAGAACTTCGGCACTCTCTGGGTCTTCTTTCTTAGCCTCTTTCGTGGCCTCATCCATGAATGCGCGAACGGCGTCACCGTTTACCACGAAGGCCATAAGTGAGTCTTCCTCAACCTTCTTGGCTACTTCTTTGACGCCGTCTACTTCAGAAACAGACTTGCCGTCTTTCTTTACGTCAATGGCGTTTTCCACTTCCTTACGGTTTGGAGACATAAGGAACACGCCGTCCTTCAGCGTCCAGAACGCCTTCTCGGACTCGTCGCTTTCTTCGCTTTCATAAATGTCCTGACCGCCGTGAGAACCATCCTTCTTTGAGTCTTTCTTGAAGAACTTCATTGCCTTGTCTTCATCACTCACTTCAATCCAGACCAGGACAGGAAGATCTTCAGAGTCAGTATCAGCGCTCATGCCATCTTCCTGCATACTGGAAAGCTTTGAGGCATCTACCTCAGTAACAGCAAGACCAGCGCTTTCAACAAGCCAAGGCTTAATGTCTTTCCACTTGACATCATCATCGCCGTTTTCAACTACCTCTTTGATCATGTCTGCCTTGGCATCTTTCCAACCAGAAAAAGTGCCAGCCAACTTGTCAAACTTGTCCCAGCCTTTGCCTTCGAAGTCCGTGTCAATAACCATGTAGAAGACCGACTTTGAATTTACGTAGTCAAGCCCAACCGAATCTGACGCTGCCCCAGCAGCCCCTTTCTTCGACGCTCCGCAACCTGCAGCAATCATTGCTGCCATTGCCAGCACAAACAGGAATGCCACAGTTCGGCGTACCAGATGACTTTGCACTTTATTCCCCTCTCAAGTAACGTGATCGTTTGAAGGCAACGCCAACAAGACTTTACCGGCGTTGCCCAGCGAGCCGACCATACCGTTAGTGCAGGTCGCATGCAAGCGTTGGAGATTCGCCCTGATCAACCAAACTCGGAATGGGTCGCGAATTCCCTTCCAGGAGAGCGCGACATCATCACTCTGAGTACCTCAGCCAACGGAATTTCGTGCTCGGCAACGGCAGCAACCGCCTCACAAATATGCATCTCGACCTGAGATTCACGCGCCATGTCACGAACGATCGACGCTGACCTCAAGCCTTCCACCACCTGACCAATCCGAGCCTTGACCTCGCCGGGCGAGTATCCCTCTGCGAGCAAACGACCAGCACGGTGGTTGCGACTGTGTGGACTCCGGCAAGTAACCATGAGGTCGCCAACACCAGCGAGCCCCAGGTAAGTCTGAAGCTCGGCGCCACGGGCAACACCAAGACGCGCCATCTCCCCCAGCCCTCGCGCCATCATGGCCGCGATGGCATTGTCGCCCATGCCAGCACCTTCCAACACACCCGCTGCTATAGCAATAACGTTCTTGGTCGCACCCGCCAATTCTACCCCTGCAACATCATCTGAACGGTACGTACGGAATGTTATGCCATTGACAACCCTCTGGATCTTTTCAACGACCAACTCATCGCTACCCGCGAGCACAGCAGCAGTCGGAAGATCAAGCATGATCTCACGGGCGATGTTTGGTCCGCTGAGCGTAATGAACTTGTCTTCGGGCACGAGGTCAG
>CAYTTD010000326.1:0-3029 GCA_964440595.1 uncultured Gaiellales bacterium | reverse complement strand
CGCCATACCCGCCGCTACCGTACGGCGTTAATCCTCCCCAGTTGAAGCGCTGCTCCCTGCCGGCCCACTGCACACCTCCGTGAGCGCCGGTACCATTCGGTGTGCCGTTACCGTCGCCAAAGTCGGTCTGAAGTGCGAAAAATGAAAGTGCGTCGTGTCGCGGCTCGCTGACTATCTGAACGTCAACCTGTACCTCGTCGGCCAGTGCGGGTGAGGCAAACACGTGTTGTGAGTTAGGTGCAGCTCCTGCCCGGGTGTTTCTATGCTGATCGCCTTTGTTGCATCCTGAAAACCATCGAGCTGGATCAGTGTTTATGAGCACTCCGTTGCGCCTGGTCTTCTTGTCGATCTTCGTAGACGGAGGCCTCAGCTTGCTGTCGCTTTTTTTGGCACGAATCTTTGTTTGCTTTCCACAGCTTTTGCCAGTGCTGAAATCGGGAGCAGACACTTTGGTTACTTTTGTGGTGGCCTTGGCATGGTTATTGGCGTGTTTCTTGGCGCCTTGCTGGCCGGATATTCCGCCAAATATAGAGACAATTGTTATCACCGCGATGAGAAGCAACAACCCGACTGTGTATTTCTTTCCCTGGCCCAAAGTTACCTCCAAGTAGACGGCGTAACACACTAGTGTTCCCGGCGCAGGCGTTTCTCAAAACAGCAGGAAGTCTGATGTATCAGATCCCCCTTGGCGCGAGCGAGCTGTGGATTTACCATGGAGTCAGCCTGGTTGTTCCCCAAGGCCGTTATTAGCACGCTGCTGGGGGAAATTCGCATGACAAGGATAGGCGCGCCACGCCAACCACAGGTTTCAAATTCCACACCACCTGCTGCGCCGGAAAATGCTGGCGGCGGTGGTCGCGAAAACCGCGCCGCGGCTGCAGCCAATGTCGAGCCCCGGCCGCCAGATTCACCAACTGCGACAACTGACGCAGCTTTGGCATCGCTTGCCGCCGAGGAAGGGGAGGACGATACCGATCCAGCGCCAGCGCCGGCTCCATCATCGGATGTGTCGTCACCGCCTGCACCCGAGCCCCAGACTCGGCCACAGGCAGAGCCCGACCTTGATCCCGTCACCGGAGATGCGTCGGCGGGCCAGCCGGCCGCGAGCACTCTGCCGCCCGCGGCCCCGGACACTGTAACTCCGAATCCTGATGGATCAAGCACCGGTGATACGACTTCGCGCCAAGTGGAAGACCCGCAACCCGAATCCGACTTCAGGTTCATTGTCGATCGCGACCTTCGGGCAGATCAGCAGAGGCTGGAAACGCAGCTGGCCCAGGCGCAGAATCCACAGACGCAACAAAGGCTGCAGGAAAAGGTTGCGCTGGCTGAAGCAACTCTTGCCATGAACCCGGATGAGCGACTCAAGTATGACCTGATGTTGAGCGAAGGCAAAAAGCCTGTTCAACGTAGTGCTTTGATCAATTGGAAGCGCCGGCAACAAGATCTGATCAATAGGGGCAGCGCCGTTGAAAAGTACGCCGCTGCGGTGGCGTTGAACAACTGGAATCGCTACATGGAGCACGCAGCCAGGGCGGCAAATGTGCAGGACTCCGTCTCTAGCGAAGGCTTGACCGCCAATTCGATGAAGGCGCTCGGCGAGGCGCACAAGTTTGGATTGCCGTTGATTAGTGGAGTTGCTGAGCGTGGTAACGTGAGCGATCACCCGCATGGCAATGCGATCGACGTTTCCAACGGTGTGAATACGGCCGAGGAGCGTCAGTATGCTGAGTGGGTGCGCGCAAACCCCGAAGCTGTCGGCGCGAAGTACGTCATATTTGCAAAGCAGATTGCCAGCCCTTCCTCGGACTGGGAGTGGCGACCGTACACTCACCCGAGCGGGGCGAGTGACCAAACCCTTGATCATTTCGATCACGTGCATGTTTCGGTGAACTGACTATTCGCGCCATCTCATTCAGGCGGACAGTGCATGTCACCGTGATGAAGCCGACTGAGTTCAACAACCCTGGCGGTATCCCAGTCGGACTTTTTCTTGGTGAACTGTGTTGACCACATGTAGTAGAAGCGGGCAACAGGCTCCAGTGATACGCGTTTTACTGTCTCCTCGTCGATGTCTTCTTCCCCTGCGCCTCGTTCGCTGCAGGTACGTGTGTTGTCTGTCAGAGCAACCCGCCCGTCGGTATCGATTCTGGAGGCATACCAATCTGACATTTTTTTCAGGTTGTAGCGTATCCGCGGCGCGCTTGGGTGATTGGGATTAGAAAGCAGGAGATCAGCCATGTACTTCATTCCAGTCAGGCCATATGTGACGTCAAACCCGGGTTGGGTTTCGGCATCGTCATACCACTGCTCGTAGTTGTAGCCATCAGGGTGTTGCATGGACAAGCCACGATCTATAAGTTCCTGAGCCCTTGCTTTGAAAAGTGCCTTGATTGCTGGGTCATTTTCGATGCGCGCTGCCCACAGAAATGAGCTTGCTCCAAGGAATTGTCTATGGGTGTGACCGCGATCCTGTTCGAGGTTCATGCGCCAGTTGCTATCGTGAGCCATCCATTGTGCGGCACGTGAAATGCAATTTTTAAGTGGCGCTATCTTGTCAAGGTAACGTTGTTGTTCCTCGGCGGTTAGAGCTCCACCCGCCAATAACCTCTCATCTGCCGCAAGCAATGCCATTGAGCCTTGCGACACGAAAAAGGTCATCGTGTGGTAGGGGTGTTTCTTCGTAATTGGGTTGTTGGGTGGGAGAGGATTTGCCTCCAACTTGTTGGGCTCCCAATTGCCGTCGCGAACAATAAGGTGAGTGTAGCCAGGAGTGGAGATCTGTTTGGCAAAGGTGCCTTCAACCAAAGGATTGCCTGAATCGACCACCTGGTCTTCGCACACCCACTTTATTGCATCAAGACCCGCATCAAGCTGGGTTTGAGGTACTTCCTTCGCGCGGTACCCATTGGGCAGCGGAGTGCCCCAACGGGAAATTCCGAACATGACTGAGTCGGCGGCATTGCGTTGCCATCCTGACTTCCACATTCGTACAAGATCGCCGTTGGAATTAATCGTGTCGAAATCTT
>CAYTTD010000325.1:0-3030 GCA_964440595.1 uncultured Gaiellales bacterium | reverse complement strand
CCCCGAGAGACGAGTCGAGAGTCTTGGTTTTTTGTTCCATGCCCTTAGTAGATTCTGCGATTCCCGCCATACTGCCCTGCAGCTCGCCCAACGGAACAATGTTGTCATCAATCGCCTTCAAGGTTTTGTTGGACTCGTCAAGAAGACCCGTGATTTCATAGGTTGAGTCAGCTATGTCCTTCAGAAGCGTAACCGGGTTTGATGGCACACCATTGCTGCTGAGCGCCGCAGGAGTGCAGATCGTCAGCACAATGAGAGCGAGCGCGATCATCGGCCAAAGAGGCTGTCGCGGCACCTCACGCCCCCACAGCGGTTCACCCGGAGCTCTTGCCGTTATTGACGCAACTCGACTCATCAGCTACTTACCTCTGTAAACCGGTAGGGAGCCAGCTGGGAATACCTCAACAGGATCAGTTTTTGCCTTTACGCCTGGGATTGGTGGAAGAGTCTTTGGATCCATGTCAACGCGCACCGTGAAGCCTTGACCGGTGGGCGGTTTGGCCATGTAGTTCATGATTCGAATTGTGTATGCAAGGCTCGCATTCATGTCTGCAATACCTTTTTTCATCCTCTGCGTCTCAAGCAGCATGTTGTGCTGCGTTGTTGCCAGGGGACCAATCTTGCCTGCTACGTCAGTGACGGATGAAGAAAGAGATGTGGTGCCGCGATCAACGGATTCGAGCGACGTACGCATCGAGGTAGTACCTGACGCAATATTGCCAAGTCCGGCATTCAGCTGGTCCGTGGTATCAGCCATCTGGTTTATTGCAGCCTTTGACTTGCCCACCTCTTTGGATGTGGCCTCAACCGTGCCGACAACCTCAATCAGAGATTCGCTCATTGGCGGGAGCGAATCCATGTAGACGTTGAGCGTGTCGGTGCCTTCGTTGGCAACTTTAAGCGCCTGGGTCAGGACCTTCAGATCGGCTTCCATCTTCTTCATGCTACCCAGGATCGATTGGGCTCCCACTACGATGGTTAGCAGACAGACCAGAAAAAGTGCGGACACTGTGATTCGTGAGCCGATGGAAAGCGCCAACATGTCGAACTTCGTCATCACTGATGCCGTCGGATGCGTTGCACTGGCTCCCATCAGCAGGTCCACCCCCCGGGCGGGATCATTGTTGCGTTGATGACTGCGCTGCCATTTGGTATGCCGATAAAAGTGATTGCGAGCTTCAGCTTGTTTGTGATGCCTGTCTTACCTAGCAGACAAACAAATCTGTTGACATGGCCGAGCCTGGCGTTTGTGGTTTTGAGCTGTGGAGGAAGCTGCTCAAGCGCCCCGGATGTTGCGTCGACGTCCTTCCTGAGAGTCGCAATGGTTTCCTTCTGCCCGGCCAACCCCTTGTTGATCGAGTCGAGCTTGCCCGCAATTGATGAGTTGTATGCTCCGACCTGAGTGATCTCACCGTCGAGAGTGTCCAGTGTTCCACTCATCTGCGTCATGCCGGCATTGATGCGATCCACACCACCCAGCATGCCACCCATATCTGAATCAATGGTTCCCATCAGCTTCTTCAGTTGCTTTGCGTCCCGATTCAGATCGGCGACCTTTGCCGTCTTTCGGTCAAGTCCATCAAGGCCCTTGTTGGCAGCGCCGAGCTGTTTGATGACCTTCTGGTTCTCATTACGGACGCTGGCAAGCGTGCGAGACAATTCGTTGACGTAGCTGTTGATTGCAAGCAGTGCAACCGCAGCCGCGATGAAAGAAATTACTCCGGCAATCAACCGCTGAGACGAGCTGGCCCGCCTCGCCGCCGGCACGTAAGGGTATGACTGGGGAGATCCACCAGGCGCTGGCCCCGGAGGTGCGGCAAGTGCAGGCGCGGCACTTCCTGAGCTCCAGAGAGTTCCATCCCAGCTCTTTGATCCGCTGGTACCAACGTTACCTGCCGACACGCTGACCACCTCCAGCGTTTCGAGCAGCGGCACCAGCGCCTGCCTTTACGTTCTTGGCGTGAGGCAGACCATACCCGGTCATCTTTGCGCTGATGGCACCAAGCTCTGCGTTTATCGCCGCCGAGTCGGTGTTGATCCTGCCAAGCTCCTTGTGGGTTCTATCCGTTGCAGCTGGCAAGCTACCAAGCAGCTCTGCGATCGTATTAGTCGACGACTCCATACCGGCGATGCCAGTTGAGACGGTGCCAGATGCACTCTCCATTCGCGAGACAGTGCCCGTTAGAGAGCTGGTCGTCTCACCAATGGCCGCCATGTGCCCGTTCAGAACTTTCATCGTATCCAACGTGTTCTGCAAGGTTGCTGCCTGCCCCTCAACAATCTTCCCCGTCTTTGGGCTATCCGCGGACTTGCGCACGATCGAAGCCATGGTCTCGTTGCCATCCCGAAGATGAGAGATGTTCTGATGAAGGTTTCTCTGGATGCCTGCACTGGTAGCAACGGATATCTGGCCTACGACAAGAACCACCGCCAACACGATGCCAGTTATACCCATACCAAGCTGGGCCCAACGGCTACCCTGCTGGTAGGGATTCAAAAGCGCCGTGCCGGCTGATGTCGATGCGTATGTGCTCATCAGATAATCCCCGCCTGTGGCATGGGTAGCCCCGGTGGCGGCGTCGAGCCCACGACACCTGGTTGCGCTGGCTGACCTGCACCTGCAGGAGGAGGAGCAGGCTGATCACCAACTCCACCACCGGCCACTCCTTCACCCTGATCAGTCTGAGCCTTTGGCACTTCAGCCGGCAGAGCTGAGTTCAAGCTCGTAGTAGTTTTGCGAGCAGCGCTCGTTCTCTTGTCGGCAATGCCACGCGCCTTGCCTTCAATGCTGCTAACCGAGTCAATAAGTTTCTGGGTCGCGGTGACCATCGCGGCCATCTTGCCAGACAGCCCTGTTATGTCGCTTGAAAGAGCCTCCATCGTGCCCGCAGAGCTCTCTGACGTTGCAGCCATCGCTTCCATGTCTGAACGCATGGTTGTAGTGGTTGCCTCAACGTTGGCGAGGCCGTGGTCAATCGCAACGACTGACGAGTTCATGCTGGCTATTGCGCGGTTTAGCTCCGGCATGGC
>CAYTTD010000324.1:0-3037 GCA_964440595.1 uncultured Gaiellales bacterium | reverse complement strand
GTTTTTGCTATGTTCCGCGCGCTGGTCAACTATGGCTGGACGCTGGAAGCACGTAGCCAAGGCATTGCAATTCCTGCCGTTAGCAAGCGAATCGGCAAACTGATGCTGGCATCTGCCCTTCTATTTACCCCCGCTGTTTCGCTCTACGTAAACGAAAACACAAACGCATGGAGTGCATTGACTCTGCTGATGCTCCCGTTCGTGGCAACGCAATTCCTCGTGAGATCGTTCGGTCGCGAGAGCGAACTCAACACCTCACTGGAAGAGGCAAACATCAGCCTGACGGAATCACTGGTCAACGCGCTTGATGCTCGGGATCCATATAGTGCCGGCCACTCCGTTGCTGTGGCTGTCTACTCGCGCGACATTGCAATTGAGATCGGGTTGGATCCCGAGAGAGTTCAGCGAATCTACCTGGGTGGGCTGCTGCACGACATTGGCAAGATCGCGGTACCAGACGCAATTCTGAGAAAGCCAGCCGCACTAACAGACGAAGAGTTTGAAGAGATCAAAAAGCACCCCGTGGTTGGCGAGCAGATACTTGCTCCATCCAAGCACTTTCAGGACATTCTTCCATGTGTACGCCACCATCATGAGCGAATCGATGGCAAGGGCTACCCTGACGGACTCGAGGGAGAAGATATTCCGTTTGAAGCCAGAATAATGGCTGTTGCAGATGCTTATAACGCAATGACTAGCGAGCGCCCGTATCGCGACGCGATGCAACCGGAGTTGGCAGTCAAGATTCTCGTGCAGAATCAGGGTATGCAGCATGACCCGTTCCTGGTCAGTGCATTCAGACGGGTGCTGGCCGCACGCGACACCAACTACGCCAAGGCCTTTGGCGAGGACTTCGCAACAAGCCATACATTGCGCGACCTGATCGACGACGGATTCCGCAGGCATCTTCGCCAAGCCGGATAGCTGCCTCCAGATGCGGCTGCACTAGATCCAGAATCGAAATAATTTGCAACCAGATTGGCTCCCCTTGTCGAAGTAACGACAGCGGTAATAAGTTATCCGGGGGGGTAAGTCGATGTCCAATGGTTCTTTGATGGTCGCAGGTGCAGGCACGTTTGTGCTTGGTGCCGGGGGGTTGGCGGTAACTGCCTCTACGGTCCTGCCCAAGCACAAACAGAATGTTGCATTGCTAAGGCAGGAGGAAAAACGCCTTGCAGCGCATCAGAAGCGATTAGGGACTCTGACTGCAGAGGCACGTGAGTTTCACGCAAAGCTGATGGCGGAATTTGACAATGCGCCCAAGATGCTAGGCCCCGGTTCAGGTAACGGACAAGGCGTTCGGGTGGTACCGCTGGTCAAGAACGAGGCCGCACTTGCAGCGAAACGAATCAATTCCTTCAACATCCCTACTACGATGAACGGCATTGAGGTTTACGGCGCCCGAGCCGCAAAAACGGGTAGAACCCTTAAGATGTTTGGTTTGGCATCAGCAGCATTGATGGCAATTGGTGCTTCAGCGTTATTAATCAATCGCTGAGGGCTTCAACCCTTGCCGTTACACCATCAACATTTACGATCTTGACTTTTTCATCTACGCTGAAGCACTTTGAGTCATCCGTGCTTCGAGCCGTCCAGTACTCGGTACCAACTCGCACCTGACCGGTGTTTGAATCGTTATCGATGGCTTTGGTCACTATGGCACTCTT
The DNA here is from genome assembly GCA_964440595.1 of uncultured Gaiellales bacterium. GTDB lineage: Bacteria > Actinomycetota > Thermoleophilia > Gaiellales > SKUG01 > CAYTTD01. Next base: position 1,370 of record CAYTTD010000324.1, on the reverse strand, counting down.
GCCGGTCATGCTGTGAACATTGCTCTCAACCTTTGGCATCTTCAGGGATTTCATCAACAGCGGCCTGGTTAGAAGCAGCAGGATGATGGACACTATGGCAAAGGTTGTGTATTGAGCGAAGTGACCTCCACCAGCCGCAGCAACGACGGCAGTAGCCAGTGCCCCTATACCGAAATATGAGGCAACGAAAACCATTGACACCATCTCTACGATGATCAGTGCGATGCCAATAACTGTCCAGATTACCCATGCATCCATTTCAGCCCTGCCTTGTCTACGTTGCTAACTACTACCTTGTGTTGCCACACGACAGGATCCACAACTCGAATCGCGTCATTGGCGTCTCTACCTACTCACTTTAGCCAACGGACGGAGGTGGTGGTGGCGGCTGGTGACTGAATGGTCCGCCACCACGAGGAGGCTCTGCCAAGCCCGATCCCTGGCCTTCACCAAACATCGCCCCGAATGGCGCGGCGGCTCCGAGACCACCCATGGCGTCGTTAGGTACGAGAATCATCTTGGTTGCGTTACCGTCTGAAACCCGCGGAAGAGTGTCACGCAGATACTGGTATGTAAGGAGGTCAGGTGTTGGACGCCCGTCATGAATGGCGGTAAAGACTGTGGTAATGGCTTGCCCCTCGCCCTCGGCTCGAAGGATCTGTGCTTCCTTGTCACCCTGTGCTCTCAAGACCTGAGCCGCTTTGTCAGCTTCCGCTGAAAGGATCTGTGACTGCCTGTCACCTTCCGCATTGAGAATCATTGACTGCTTGTTACCTTCTGCCTGGAGGATCGCCGCACGACGATCTCGCTCAGCGCGCATCTGCTTTTCCATTGCCTCCTGGATTCCGTGTGGCGGATCAATGGACTTGACCTCGATGCGGCTGACTCGAATACCCCATTTACCGGTTGCCTCGTCGAGCACATCACGCAGCGCAGCGTTGATCTGATCGCGACCCGCCAGCGCCGCGTCAAGCTGAAGTTGACCGATCACGTTTCTCAGCGTAGTAAGAGTAAGCTGTTCAACAGCGAGAATCAGGTTTGCGACCTCGTATGTTGCCTTGAAGGCATCGGTGATCGTGAAGTAGAGAACGGTGTCGATCGAGATGGTTACGTTATCTTTGGTAATCATCGGTTGTGGCTGAAATGTCACGACCTGCTCTCTCATATCAAGGGTCTGCTTTACCTTGTCGAGGTAGGGAACGATTACGTGTAGGCCAGGCTCCAGCTGTTTATGGAAACGCCCCAGCCGCTCGACAACAGAAAGCGTTGCCTGGTTGACGACTCGGATCCCCTTCATCACCGTCACAAGCCCGAAGAGAAAAATTGCCCCTCCAATTACCAATCCAGTCATGAAGTCCTCCCTGTTATCA
>CAYTTD010000323.1:0-3042 GCA_964440595.1 uncultured Gaiellales bacterium | reverse complement strand
AGCTCATGCGCGACGCCAAGCTGTTCCAGATCTACGAGGGTACCTCGCAGATCCAGAGGCTGGTTATTGCTCGCGAGCTCATGATGCCGCGCTAGGCAGTGAGCTTACGGTAACCAGTTTGTGTCCTGGATCAATGATGGCTTTGATCTCCGGGCGAAAACTATTGCTGCTCACTTGTTGCAGATCCCAGGATCCAGGCACCGTGCTGCGCATAAGGAAGTAGCGGCGGTGGGGCGCCAGATGGGTGGGAGCCTCCATCAGAAAGACTGCAGGGTCTGGACGAAGGCCGGCACGCCCCACGGCCTCGCGCTGCGCCATTGAAAATGAACGCGCTTCCAGCATGCGTACTGTTGCGCCGTCCGACCAAGGCGCCAGTTCGGTGTTGTAATGGTCATCCACCATTGCATTTTGTCCTACCAGATTGTCTGCGCACCACTTCTGCAAGCGCGTTTCCAACGAGGCGTTTGATGGGGAATCAAAGAGTTCGGGCAGTCTAGTTGTGCGGCGAGTATTGCTTGATGCATAAACAACTTCGCGGGTTACCGGATTTACCAATGCTCTAACGTCTGGATTTCGCCTGGCCCATTCAATATCGTCCCATGACAAGCTGCGAAAGCCACCTGGATTAATGTTGGTGAAAGCAAGGTGATTGACTCCGGTGGAATCCTGCATTACGGCTATTATGTTTCGGCTCTTGTTGAGGGACGCAGCGGCGATGGTTTCGGCGACGGTTCGGTGTGGCGTCGGTAGTGTGATCACATGATTTTGTTCGTCCCACGCAAGAGTGGCAATATGAACCTCGTCTCCGTTCCTGTAAGTCAATAGTGGCATCTCCTCCCACTGTTTGGCAGTACGTTCTCCAGCTCGATCAAAATTTGTTGACACCTGACGCATCTCAGAATTCAGCGTGCCAACTGCGGTCTTCGCGGCAATGATGCCATCGCGATAAGGTTTGATTTCTCGAATGCTTCTACTGATGTCCTCCGCGGTGCGCTGGAGGACTGCCAGTTCCTCCTTCACATGGGCGGTTTCAGAAACGTGGCGCCGAGTAAGACCAAGGTCATCCATTTCGGTGGCAGATAGGAAGGTCCTGTGCCCCTCTGGCCACGGATCCCTCTTTTTTGGATGTTCCAGGAATACGCCTTTACCATTGATCGGCCAGGAGGTCGCATCGGTGTTGAAAACCAGTGTTACGTCTTTCTCCACTGTTTGCTCAGTTGTCCTGAACCAGCCTTTGATCTTTTCAACAACGGTACGAGGGGTTGTGTCGATGGGTGCCGACAGCAGGTGAAATCGTTTTGCTTCTTGGCTGCCGTAGCTTTCCCTTGCCATTACTGTAGTTCTGTTTGGATTGTCGGCAAGATAGTTTCTTGCTGCTTCAGCATAAGCATGTTCGTTTACATAGCCCTGCGGCGGGCTGACAACGGTGTCTGGAATGACCATCAGTTGATGCGGCGCTTCGTTGGCGGTAGGAATGACTGCCGTTGCAATCGGGTGGCCCAGCAGGCTCGCTGCTCTCGCGTTCAATGGCTTGCTTCGAATCTGTGCTTCGATCAGAGCTTGACTGGTCTCCGGTAGCAGGCCGCTGTCCCAGATTGTCGATGCCTCGCGTAGCGCTTTGATCGTTTTGTCTGCATCATCGGCCACTAACAGACGTACGCCGTCGAGTGAATCCTGCGGCCCAGCACGAAGAGTAGCTACCTTGTCTTCCAATTCGCTCACCTTGGAAAGGATTAGGTTCTTTTCATGCAGGGCCTCTGTCACCAAGTCGTCAACCTGGCTAGCAACGGTCTCAAGCCTAAGTGCTAGCGATAAGTTGGCAGAAGATCTAATCTCGTTAACCAGCGAAGCAGGCCCTTCGACTGATAATTGTCTTAGGCGAGAAACTATTGAACCTGTGGCTGAAGGTGACATCATTCTGGGCCAGTTCTGGTCATTACGTGACTGTTATTTTTGATTATTGCCGCTAGATCATGGCGGAAGCCAGAGTGTAAATATTGACCAAAAAAATCCCCACTGCGATTATCTCGCACGGCTACAAATCGTCGATTATGGGCCAGTGTGCCAGGAATAGTAAAAATGAAAACGGATGGGTCTGGCGAACTGGTGCCGACCTCCTTGATTGCCTCCTGAATTGCTTCTTCCAAATTTGTTGAGCGCAAGAGTAACGAGGGGCTTTCCTCACTCCACCGTGCAATACCTGTATCACTTTCATTTACCAAGACTTTTTTGGCAACAAGCTCATCAAGTGCCCACTGCTGTATCGCTCGATCATTCTTCCGCACCCGCATATGTTTCGCTGCCTTGACGCTCGGTAAATCCGTGTCTATTCCTGCGACCACCATCTTTGTCTTGGATCCACCATTTGGGGGCCTGAAACTAATTTGCCTGGTGGCCGGGTTGACTACTGCCCGCACATCGTTGTTCGCCCAGGAAAGCTTTCCAATGCTGGATCCGTTCTTGGCCAAATCCTTGTTGTTGATGGACGTAAAGACGATCCGCGGCGTGCCGTCGGCCTCCTGCATGATTGCCAATATTTTGTCTGTGTCAAGCGTTGTTGCAGCTAGCGCTGCCTCGGCTGGTGTTGATGCGGGAAGCGCCACTGACGTGCCGACGTATCTCTCATCAAATGCCATGAGAACTGGTTTGCGGCTTGGTGTTTTTAGAATCGGTTCGCTCTCCCACGAGCTCAGTGTTCCATTGCCCTGTCTGTCCGGAATTTCGCTTATGGCCCCCAGCGCTGACTTGAATCTGACAACGGTGTCCCTGGAAGGTTTTGCATCGATGATCGCTGCGGTTAGCTCGCCAGACTCGCCTCGCAGCTCATTCATTTCTCGTTCAAGGAGCGTTAGCCTGGACTCGTGCCGCAAAGCCAGGTTTAGCTCGAGCATCTCTTGCCGTTTCATGGGTGGCGTGTGCCCAGATGGCCATCCTTCAGCGGTTTTGGTTCCGTTGGTTATCGTGCCGTCTGACCTCTTGACGGTGTCTATCCACTTGTCATGTACATCTATATCTACCGCCGCTTGAACTTCTCTGCTCCGG
>CAYTTD010000322.1:0-3062 GCA_964440595.1 uncultured Gaiellales bacterium | reverse complement strand
GGTGTCCTTGACCGACAGTCCGTCGAAGTGTCCGGTGTTCATCATCGTGCCTTCGTAACCTGGGAACGGAAGCTCGTCAGACTCTTCGACCCGGACTACCGGCAGCGAGAACTGCTGTGCAAACTCCCAGTCACGCTCATCATGCGCAGGAACCGCCATGATTGCACCTTCGCCGTAATCTGGCAGCACGTAGTCAGCGACCCAAATAGGCAGCTCTGAACCGTTAACGGGGTTGGTTATTGTGCGCCCGGTGTCGACGCCCGTCTTCTCTCTCGAAGTGTTCTGCCGTTCAACATTGCTTAGTCGTCCAGACGTTCTCACATACTCAAGAACCTCGGCCTCATACTCAGTGCCGGCTACGAGTCGCTCAACATAGGGATGTTCGGGCGCAAGAACGAAGTAGGTTGCCCCAAAGAGAGTGTCCGGCCTCGTCGTAAACACATTGATCTCTTCGTTGATCGCCGAGCAATGGAATGACACCGTCGCGCCTTCGCTTCTGCCGATCCAGTTCCTCTGCATGGTCAGGACTCGCTCAGGCCAATTCTCAAGTTGGCTCATCTCGTCAAGAAGCTCCTGGGCATACGCTGTAATCCGCAGATACCACTGTGTCAACGAGCGTTTTTCGACAACGCTGCCGCACCTTTCACAGCACCCTTCCTCGACCTGCTCATTTGCGAGCACCGTTTGATCCTGCGGACACCAATTGACCGGGGCATCCTTCTGGTATGCCAATCCTTTCTCAAGCAGTTTGAGGAATATCCACTGCGTATGCCTGTAGTAATCAGGCCTGTGGGTAGCCAGCTCTCTCGACCAGTCAATTGACCAGCCCATGAATGCAAAATCTTCCTCGAGGCCTGCGATATTAGCCTCAGTAACATCCTTGGGATGACCACCAGCAGCGATTGCCGCGTTCTCAGCTGGGAGACCGAATGAATCGTAGCCCATCGGATGCAGGACTCGCGCACCATTGCGCCGCCTGAAATGAGTTATTACATCGCCCATGGTGTAGTTCTTGACGTGCCCCATGTGAAGCCGCCCAGATGGATATGGCAGCATCTCAAGCACGTAAGTCTTGTCGCCACCATCTTCGTCACCACCGTTCTCAACGAGCGACACCTTGCGTTGTTCCCAGATTGCCTGCCACTTGGGCTCAATCATGCGTACGTCATATGCAGGTGGCCATGCCTCGTGTGATTCAACAATGGTACTGCTGGTCGACTGGGTATCCATCGACTTCTCCCTCTTCATCACTGCGTTCCTCAGAGTGTAGAGGGTAACCTACCCGGTGCAGGATTACCAACAAACAAAATAGTTAAGATGGTTTTAGATGATCAGCCTGCTTAGAAGAGAATTGATGCGGTTCTCAAGCCAGCCGTTCGACCAATGTGAGCACCCATCGCAACATCACTTGGGAAGTGCATTGCTCCGTGCATTCGGCTTATTGCGACCTGCCGCGCCCACCAGTTGAACTCGGCAGCGCGACTGGGCCATAGCATTCCAAGTACCGTCGCGGCAGCGTATGACGATGTGGTGTGCCCGGATGGGTAGGAGCGGCTTGACTCTTTCTTACCAATCGGCACAAGAGTGCCATCGATCATGTAAGGGCGAAGCCGACCATAGTGGCGCTTGGCGTCATGTGCATGCTTCGCTGATACACCCATGGCTATTCCCATGAGCGCGGTTCCGAGCCAGCCGGCCAGAAAACCCCTTCGCTGGCGATACTGCTTTGCAAAGTGAAACCATAGCTCTCGATCGCCCTTGTCAGCGAGGTACTCAGTGAAGAAAACCGACTGCGGATCCCTGTGGGAGTTCAGGTAGCGCAGGTAGGCAAGCTCCTGCGCTTCGACTGCAGCATTTGGCGGCGGTGCTATGCCCTGTGGCGAAAACGGACCACGGCGCAGCTTTATCCCTGGCGTGCTGAGGCCGACAGCTAATGGCAATGGTGTCAATGGCGGAGTGTTATGCATGGTGACCCTTGATCTGTATTGCCTGCAGATCGGATTGCAAGCATTGCCTTTCAACAGAGTTTGTTGCCTTCTGACCTGATGAGGTCGCCTGGTGGCCCCTGTGGCCCAGGTTTTGGCGAGCTGTCGCACCGGGTAACCTTCGCTGGATGCGAATGATCGTGAAAATCGGGTCATCCTCTATTGTTGATCCAACGGGAGTAGTAAACGAAGAAGCAATAAGCGCTCTTTCTGCCCAGATAGCAGCGATCATCGATGACGGTAACGAAGTCGCAATTGTTTCGTCCGGGGCGATTGCAACTGGATTGGGAATAATGGGGCACAAATCCCGCCCACGAGATCTCTCTTCGTTGCAGGCAGCTTCAGCCATTGGGCAAGGAAGACTGTTCGCCATCTGGAGCTCAGCTTTCAGGCACCACAATTGTCAGACGGCACAGGTTCTTCTGACAATTCACGATGTGTTGCACAGATCCAGCTACCTGAATGCAAGAAATACTTTGGAAAAATTATTGCTGTGGAAAACAATCCCCATCATCAATGAGAACGACACAACAGCAACAGACGAAATCACATTTGGTGATAACGATACCCTTGCTGCACAGGTCGCAGTCGCTACTAAGGCAGACACTCTCGTACTACTTACCGATACAGACGGTCTCTATACCGATCATCCTAAAGCAGAAGGCGCCACGCTTATCGAAAGCGTAGAAGACCACTCTCTGCTGTCGCGGGTCAATACTGCAACACCTGGCAGTCATTGGGGATCAGGTGGAATGAGAAGCAAGGTAGTCGCCGCTGAGGTTGCAGGCATGGGAGGGGTAACCACCTGGATCGCCTCTGCGACCCACCACAAGCAACTGGAAAAGATCGCATCTGGCGCTCACGTGGGAACCCGCATTGCAGCAGATAGAAGATCCGGTTCGGGCTTCAAGCTTTGGCTGCGATATGCGAAACCCGTATCCGGATCCCTCACAATCGACGAAGGTGCCTGCCTGGCACTGCGAGAAAAAGGGGCCAGCCTACTTGCTGTTGGCATAACGGACACATCTGGATCATTCAACGTGGGAGATTCTGTCGGCATCAGGTGTGCAGAACATG
>CAYTTD010000321.1:0-3072 GCA_964440595.1 uncultured Gaiellales bacterium | reverse complement strand
GTTCGGTCGAATCGCAGGTTTTCGCGCTGTTTCACCCGTTCGCGTGTTTGTCGCAACCAAACGCCAAACCACCACTTGCGAATCGGGTGGCCCTTTAGTGCGGCACCTACTTTTGCTTCGGCGGCTTCGCACACTGCTCGCTCCCGCGATTCCATGGCCTCAACGGTCAGATCCTTCTGCGCTATGAAGTTGCGCAGCACGTCAAAGAGAAAAGACGGGTTTTCTCGCAGCGTTGGGGTTTCAAGCTTAAGCTCATTGACGCAGCGATCTCCGTACTTCTCGAAGTAGATGTCGAGGTCGCGGTTTAGTGTTTCGGCCGCGGAGCCAGGTGCGTTCGCAAGCGCTGCAAAGAGCTCGTCATCGGGAGTGGTTTGAAACAGCTCGAGAAGTTCAGGCGTGGCACGTACGTGCGCCGCCATCTTCACAAGTGCATGTGTTGGTTCAGTTGACTCAACACCTCCCTGACCTGCAAGCAGCTCATTCTTCAGCGTGCCAGTGTCGTCCATTCCATACCTTGTTACGAGACCACCAAGCACGCCAAATGCCACCATGCAACCAAAGTCGTTGACCATCGGAGGACGCCAATTCCATAGCGCTTCTTCCCTAACCGATATGAAGTGGTCTACCAGCTCGTCAGTGTGCATTTCGGCGAGATTGTCGCTGCTCTCGCGCTGCAATCTCTGCACGAGCGCCCTGAAAGGCGGGATTGTTTTTTTCAGCCGACGAATGTTCCACCAGAGCCTGAATGCTGCCTCTACGAGCCCGAAGAAGTCACGCACTTTGCCAACGCTTGGCGGGTCGGGCAGAAGGCGAGGGTCGGGGGCTTCGCGCACTCCCATCATCTGCTCCATGAAGCGTTGATTCATTTTGTATCCGGGCAGCATTGAAATCAGCACGTACCAATTCCGCAGGTTGTAATAGACGCGCCCATCGATGTAGCCGAGCATCTGATCGAAAACCCTCGAACCCTCTTCGTAACGCTTTCCGCGAACGCCAACGACACGCACAAACTGGTCGTAGACCGCGCGGTAGGCATCGCGTGCGAACGAGAAAGTCAAAGGGTAGACAATTCCGGAGTAACTCTCGACGATGTTGGAGTTATCCCAAAGCCGATGATTACCGCGCGGCCTCACGCGGGTTGTGATGGGGCGCGTTTGCAGCACGTAAAGATCGCCGGCCTCGAAGGCCCACTCGATGTCCTGCGGCGCGCCGAGAGCGCGCTCCAGCGTATAGGCGATCTCTGCAAGGGTTGTGACCTGCCGGTCATTCAGCGCGCGCACTTTCATGCGCGATTCCTCAACCTGAAGCTCCTTTGTAGTGCCTCCCGGCATCAGCTTGAGTTCGATATCCTTCTCAGCCACTTCGTGCTGAATTTCACCGTCACGGGAGATTCGATAGGTGTCGGCGTTTGCGATTCCTGATACCAGGGTCTCACCTATTCCCCATGTTGCCGAGATAACAACGGTATCCGGGTCGCCATTGGTTGGGTCGGCACCGAACATCACTCCGGCAGTGTCGGCGGCAACCATCTTCTGAAGCACTATTGCCATTGAAATGTCGAAGGGGTCGAGATCGTGTTGCGCTCGATAAGCGATCACCCGGTCAGACCACGCTGAAGCCCAGCATTTGCATACTGCATTTATCAAGGCGTCCGCGCTGCTTACGCCGAGAACGGTCTCAAACTGTCCAGCATAAGAGTGGTCGGCACCGTCTTCACCGATTGCCGAGCTGCGCACAGCAATCGACGCACAATCCATCTCCGCCCAAAGTCGAGCCAGTTGGCTTTGAATATCGTCGTTGGTTTCCACGAGTTTGAGCAGGGCGCTTTCGAGCACGCTGCTTGGGGATGGCTCTGTGCGAGCTTTCGCAAGCGCAGCGTGCATTTCCGGCAAAGCCATGATGCGATGCCAGGCGACAGCCTCAATCACGATCCACTTTGGCACGGGAAGCCCAAGTGTCGTCATTGAAGACAGCTTGGCAGCCTTGCCTCCAACGCGATCGGCAGTGCAGGCCGACGCATCTCGCGGTGTAAGCGTGCTTAAAGCGACAGAGGTGGCGTTTTGTTTGCGGGAGGTTACCTCGGTCATCAAAAAACCTCCAGGGCTAGCGAGATGGGCAAGGCGACAAGCATTGTGAGTCCGAGCAACGCTGGGAAAGCTTCACGAAGCGAATCCGATAGGTTGGGCTTGCGCACCGCGATGATTCCGGCTGCGGCGAATACGACTGATGCACCGAATAGCAGCATGGATGTTGCGTCTGCTTTGATCGAGTCACCGCGGATTGCGATGCCGATCAGCAGGGCAGCGACGCTTGAGCCAAGGCTCCAGATCGCGCGGGCAACGAATGGATGGGCACCAAAGTAGCGCTCATGCTTCCTGCCCATCTCAAATCCCATTCCAAGCGAATACACAGCCAGGGCTACCAGTATCGTTGTGGAACTTTGCACCGGAGGAGGCTCAACTCCGCCGAGCACGGCGCCCAGCATCGTTGCAAAAACCACGTAGGGCATCCAGCTTGCAACGTGCGTTGCCGCGTAGGCGAGCACTCGTTCTTCCAACCAATCACCACAGAAGAATTCGAGCCGCATTAGCAGTGTGTATGCGGCAGCGATTGCCCATGCAAGGAATACCTTTGTGCCAAAGGGCAACACGAGGGCGGCTTCGACGGCAAGTATCGCAACTGACAAAGTGTTTACCTCACGCGGGGTTACGAGACCTCGCGGAATGGGCCTGCTCGTCTCGTGAATGGCGTCGTGCGCGGCGTCCTTCACGTCATCAAAGACACGCAGACGAAAGAAATATGCGATCACTGCGAGAGGTACGAGAACGATCTGCAGCGCAAACGGCACCTGCCACGAACCGATGGCTACTTCTGCGCCTGCGCTACCGGGGGCTGCTGAACCCTCGCCCGCGGCGCTTCCGATCAGCGCGCATGAGAACGTGAGCAACAGGATCAGCAAGACCTGGGGGAGGGGCAGAAATCGCTCCCGCGAAAACTCAAATAGCCGGGCAGCCATAGAGCGAGTGTCTTTGAGCGCCACCAAATCCATTCCCTTCTGTTCCTCCTGAAGTT
>CAYTTD010000320.1:0-3095 GCA_964440595.1 uncultured Gaiellales bacterium | reverse complement strand
CATCAACGGTGGATACAACCCTCTGATAGCCCAAAATACGGCTTGGAACATCGGCGCCCGGTCACAAATCGCAGAGGTCGTTTTTGGTTACCACAGCTGCGATGGCGATTCTGCGGGGTGTGCTCAGACGATCGCCGCGGGTGGATGGGGCAACGCCGTTGTGGGCAGCAGCGAGCCGATCGGCTCAAACCACTCGTACATGGTCAACAATGTAATGATCAACGCCAATCAGGGTAGCCAGTGGCAACACTTTGCGATTTACGGTCCGACAACTCCTTCATCATCCGCTACCCTGCCCTCACCACAACTTGCAGACAACGACCTTAGGATTCAGGGCAACTACATACTGAACGGCGCTGACACCCTTCCCTTGGGAATCGAGGACTCCTCCGCTGGATGCCAAGCGGCAAATCCAACGTGCAACGCTGCCCAATTACGTTCAGAGAATTCAATAGTCGCAGCAGGTATTGGAACCAGCTCAAGCAGCTCGATCGCTGGAATCGCGGACGCAGCATCCGGGAATTACTCACCAACTTCGGGTGGTCCCGTACAGGCCATGGCGCCACACGCAATCCCGTCATTTACCTGGAGCGATGCGCAAGGAAGCGCGGTTCCTGCCGGCCCAACAGCCACGATACTTAGCGTTGATCGCAGTGGAGCATCAAGACCATCGGCGGCTGCACCTGTCGGCGCATGGATAGTTGGTGGCAGAAAAGCATCAACCCTGACACTGAAAATGAAAGGTGCGGTTGGCAAAATCGGATTTGATCGTTTCACGGCAGCGTGCGAAACCGCCAGCTGCAAAAGATCATTTGAACGTCAGTCATTTGTCACTATGACCGCATCGCGAACCACTACAGCAGGATTCAGGAATTGGGTGACCGGATGCCCAGGTTCATCCAATCCCGTTTGCGTGGTGCCGGCAAGCTATGGCAAGCCGGTTGTAGCAAGATTCAGACGCCAGATTACCCTCGAGCCTTGACCTGACAACGCAATCGGATTATCCGAAACCCCAGGTTTCATTTCGAAGCCTGTGCTCAACATCCTGAAGACGAGAGATCGTTTCCTCAAACTTACCCACTGGAATCTGTCCAGGTGCAACGGGAACCGCGTTTGGCATGCCCTCCAACGCCCGCTCCGTGGCAGTCAGCTCCTGAAGAGCTTGACGCGTGGAAGTAATTGCATCCTCCACCGCCTCAACCTCCAGAGCTTCGTTCAGATGAGTGATCGCCTCACGGACTGACGCAAGTGCCGCTTCTCGGGGATGCGGCCCCTTGATGGGCTGCTGACTCCAGTCAGACTTTGCTGCCAGCAAAGCAGCCTGCATATGTGCAACGGCTCCGGCTACTTTGTCTGCAAAATAGCCCGCACCACCACCGATCGCAAATTGATGGTCTGCCGCTGACGGAACTTTCTCTATGTTCATTGGTGACTCCTCCACTTCGAATCAACATATTGCCCGATGATTGGAGAGCTGACATCAGTGTTTTTTACGGGGAGCCATTCAAGTATTTGCCGAAAACTGCCGAAGGCACCTACGAAATGACCACAAAAAGACCATTTGAGATGTTTGTACTTGATGCGTTGGCCGAGGCTGATGCCGAGTTGCGTACCGCCGTACGGGGGATTGTGGTGATGATCAACAACGGATCATCAAACTTCCCCGACATGTTCGTTCAGATGGCAAACAACGACAGTCCGCCTACGTTAACCGTGTTTCGCAGAACCCTGGTAAACGCCCACGGGGACGATGAGCGGGCCATGGCAGAGGCGCTTCGAGAACAGGTGGCGATGGAACTAAGCGACCGCCCTGGCGCAAAAATCATCCCCATAGATGCAAGTCGCACCGAGCCCGCTGCACAACAGCTGCGCGAAGCAAGCTGAGAATTTGTGCTGGCGAACCCGGTGCGATCGCTAACTTAGATTTTTAGTGACCTCGATTGAGGGATCAACCAAAGCCCCAGTTCTCATTGCGGAGCTTGTGCTCAACATCCTGAAGACGAGCAATTGTTTCCTCAAACTTGCCGACTGGAATCTGCCCAGGTGCAACTGGTCGCGCATTTGGCATGCCTGCCAATGCTCGCTCTGTTGCGGTCAGCTCCTGGAGTGCCATTCTGGTTACAGTGATGGCCTCTTCAACAGCTTCAACTTCAAGAGCCTCATTAAGATGAGTGATTGCCTCTCGTACTGCTGCCAACGTTGCCTCGCGTGGATGCGTGCCACCACCAGGCTTGTTCCAGTCAGCTTTTGCATTTACGAGTGCAGCCTGAGCTTGCGAAATCGCCCCTGCCACCTTGTCAGCGAAATAACCTGACCCTCCTCCAATTGCGAATTGCTGGTCATTCGCCGCTGGTGTAACTGTGATGCTCATGGCAATCACTCCTCCCTCTTTGCTTGTTTGCATAGGTAATCAATCATGCCGGCCACCCAACCGGATGAGGAGATGATACCCGATAGCGTCGCGGAATTTCCGCAAAGGTATGCGTAAAGCCTTGACTGATACGAAAAACGGCCATAAAAAAGATACAGGTACCTTCGCGCCAGCAGCCCACAACAGAGGTCAACTACCATGAAATTCCCAGCAGATAACAGAAGATTTAACGAGTCCGGCCAGACGATGACCGAGTATGCGGTCACCATGAGCATTATTACTGCGGCCATTGTTGCAACCATTGCTCTTTTCAGCGACGCGATCGTGAACAGGCTAGTCAATACGCTGAACATCATCATGGGAATCTGATTCCACAGTTGAATTCGGCCGAAAAATGGCCTTTTTACATTGCCACTACCACGCAACCCAACCCCGATAAGCAGTAGCAGGGACCACTTTTTGCGTGGGGTGGAATCATTCGAAGCGGACTGGGAAAAATTGCTTTACTTGGCGCGGGCGTAGTTGCCGCGCCTATGGCGTGGTGGACCGTTCGCGCCGCGCTGGACGGCGATCAGGGAGAAACCCCTCCGGCAATGACCAGGGAAAACGCGGGCAGGTCGGCAGAAAAACCTGCAGGGATACAAGAGGATTGGCGAAACAGATTGCCCTCAATCATGGCCGGACCCGTTGGCCAGGCTCAGGCTTTTGCCGGAGCAGCAGGATT
>CAYTTD010000319.1:0-3095 GCA_964440595.1 uncultured Gaiellales bacterium | reverse complement strand
CAGTGGAAACTTCTTCGAGCGCATAAGCGCCAGGACAGCCGCACCGCCAGTGACACCTGCGAAGCCCATGCCACCAAGCGTCTTGCGAATGCCACGCCGATCGTGCACCACTACGGGATCCTGCCGCTTGGTCTCAAGCACTGGCCCCCCGCCCTCAATGCGTCGAGCGGGTACAGCCGGATTGGAGGAGCTGATTGGATCGGTCACGTCAGATCAGTCCTTCATCACCATTGCCGTGCCTATACCAAGCGCCGCGACACCGGCGACAACACCAGCCTTGCCAGCGACGGGCAGCTCACGCCAGAACCCTTTGACGCCAGACACAATTCCACCGCCGCCACCAACGCCCTTCACCGGGTCAGTGTGATTGCCACCAGCCAGCCGCAGAGCCTCCTCCATCTCATCAAGGCCCTTCAAAGCCTGCTTGACGCTTGGCGGCTCACCGTTGTCGCCGTACCACAGTAGATCTTCACCGATCTTCTCTGCTGTTCGAGCCGCCTGCTCGAAGTAGGCAGGCCTCCATGACTCGAGATCGCCTGCCGGTGCTCTGAAGAGCAAGTTGTGAAGCCGATTGATCGCGGCATCGTCAACCATCTTGCCCGCGGCGACTGCAGCGACATCGTCCGCATGAACTGCCCCGTCCACAAAGCGCGGAACCTGGTTCCAGGGTGTGCCAGGCTTGTGATGCGGATAGAGGTGCTTCCGCCCATCGATCAAGCCAAGCTTCAGCGCAGGAAACTGATCTATCTTCTCCCGCACGGGTATTGGCGTATCAGCAAGCGGTTGGAGAAGCTGACGAGTCTTGTCTATGAAGAACTGAACCTTGCCGACCTCTGCGCCGACGGTCGACTCTCCAGCAATCCAGCGCGCAGATGGTGCGCCGTCGAACATGAGTCCTTTTTCCGGAGTCGGAAGAAATCCGCCGGTCGCTGCAGCTGTAATCGCCATCCCTGAAAATCACCGTCCCAATTCGTGTGATCAATCGTTCATGCCTGCAATCCCAAATGCTTCAACAAAGCAATGCAGACCCTGAGTCCCACCGGCGTTTCGATGGGGTTGCAGGTTTTCGTTGCACAGACCACCGGCCAATCGACGGCCCAAATTCGAATTTGAAAATCGGTGAAACATCGTCAGACGAAAACAGCGATACGGCTGGTGGGACATTGATGATGTTGTGTTGTGTTGTTGCACTACATCCGGAAAGATTTTTTGATTCAGAATTTGGGACGCAAGAGATCTGCTTTTACCGGAGCACCATTCACTACTTCAACGATTGTCAACCAACCGCGCTGCCACAGGGCAGGTGCACAGACTGTGTGCTAGAGAAAAAAACGGAAACCAGACAAGGGGTTGAAAACAATGGGTATAAGCATCCCGGGGACTCGCATTCTAAAGACCGTTGGTGAGATCACCAGCGACTTTGTTCGCGGTGCACCAGCAAGGCAACTCGGCTCAGACGATGTTGCATTTCTCATGAAGGCTGCAAACGGCGAACTCGACATGGCGCACGCACAGACGCTGCTTACACGCGGCTCAAACATTGATGACTCAGTACGCAGGGTTCTGG
Organism: uncultured Gaiellales bacterium; assembly: GCA_964440595.1. GTDB lineage: Bacteria > Actinomycetota > Thermoleophilia > Gaiellales > SKUG01 > CAYTTD01. The sequence goes on along the minus strand of CAYTTD010000319.1, from coordinate 1,528 downwards.
GAGTCAGCGACACGATTGGCGGAGTGCCCAAGCTACCCACAAATGGCAAGGGTCCGGCTATCGACGCGGGCAAGGCAATCGACGAGCTGAAAGAATTCTGGGGTGGCGTTAAGCTGCGCTGGCGCGACAAGCACTTCGAACGCAACCTGCGCAACGCTCTCGCCAAGGAAGAAGCTTTGCTTCCTCAGGCTCGAAAGGCTTTGGGCGACAAGCAGGCGGCGGTTGCTCACGTTGAGGACGGCCTCAAGCAGATGCAGAAGGTCATCGACAAGATGGACCAGGATATTCGCCTGGCACTTCAAAGAGGCGATGAAGCGACGGCAACGGCACTTACGCAGAACAAGATCATCTTTCAGAACGACTTCGAGGTCGCTCAGAAAGAGCTTGCCGAGCTTCGTGTTGCAACCGGCGATCTGGAGGTTCAGATCACAGCAATGGAAGGCCGCATCAACTTCGATCGTGCCAACGTTGAGAAGCTTGCAGCCCTCAAGCGAGCACAGAAGGCCGAGAGCGAGCTTGGCGAAGATGCTCAGGAGGCGTACAAGGCAGTTCAGAAGATGCAGGGCGATATCGCCAGGCTCGAAGACCAGCTACGCTGGGCGACGACAGAGCGCCACACGAGGGTCGACCAGATCCTCAAGGGTGGTGGCTTCAGGGCTCCAGGCACTGGTGTGCCAAATGGCGAGCTCGACAAGCGCGTCGCAGACGAACTCAATCGCATCAAGAAGGAGTTGGGAACAGCAACTGCCTGAGACTCGCATTCTGCGACGGGCTAGAAAAATACTGTTTCAACACGTAACAAGGAGTAAGTAAAAATGAGTGTAATCTCAGGCTTCAAGCCAGACACACGAAATGAATGGATCGCCGCCGGCGTAGGTGGTGCGGTTGGTGCGCGAGCAGCGGATCAGGTTGTACTGCCTCGATTGGGCGAAGCTGCTGCGATGAAGTCGACAACGGCTTATACCAACGGTCTAAAAGATCTCACACGCAGCATTCTCAAGCAGCGCATGAGTCCGAACGACGTGCTCGCCAAAGGTACGCACATCTATGAGCTGCAGATCAACCGGTTGACTGACATCACGACAGTTACGAAGCCGTCGGGAGTCAAGCGCGGCGTTGCTGCACTGCTTGGTGCTGCGATTGGCTTTGGCCTTGTTGCAGGAACCAAAAACCTTTTCGACTGATTCAGTTCGCCTGACTAAAGTTGATGGTAAGCAAATGATGGGTGTGCACCGCAAGGTGCGCACCCATCTGTTTTACCAACCGCCTATATTTTTTCCACCACATTGGTAGTCAGAGGCGGCCGAACAAAACGAAATAAAGTGACAGCTACTCAATCCGAGTTAACTTTGTTGCCTTTGGGTCAGGCGGTTTCAGGTGGTAGTTGCAATAACCGTTTGAATCTACACCAATTTTTTTCTCATGAAAAAGGCTCGCCGAGTTTGGGCGGTGCGTAGGCTTTGGGGTGCAAACTAATTGCTCCCAAGGCGACTTTTGATCAAATACGAGATAAAACTCGACCTGGGAC
>CAYTTD010000318.1:0-3098 GCA_964440595.1 uncultured Gaiellales bacterium | reverse complement strand
CGCCAGCCCCTTTCTGCGGGATAACGTTGTCTTGTTGACCGTTGTCCACGCCGGGCCCGATAGCCCCATTTCCACAACTCCAATGCCAGACCCCGTATCAGTTGCATGTGCAAGAGCGTTTACACATGCCGGGCCATACCATCTGCCCATTTCAGGAATGTTTTTTGCAGACACCATAGGGGCGGAAAGATCTTCAAGATCGAGATGGAGATACTGCAGATCAAAATGGTTTGATCCGTCAGCGGTGACGGCAACCTGATTGTTGGCTTTAAGTCCGAATCCAGCGAATTTGGCGTCGCCAACGTAGCCGTAATCAACCATTGTTGAAGAATCCGTATTGACGTGTGTTAGTTGCGAAGCCGAAGATGTGCCGGTATAGAAAACTCCCGAAACGCCGCTGTCTGGCGTTTGCAGCCATCCTTTGAAGACGGTTGTAATTATGCGCACGTCGAGATTGCCAGTGCCTACTTGCCAGTAACGATAGATCCCCTGCGGGTACGTAGTGGGAAAAGCCGTGATCGTGTTCGGCAAAGCTTGGAAGTAGGCTGTGTTACCCATGCGGGCCCAACCGGGGTCGTTGGTATCAGTAGTCGTGACCGAATACCTGCCAACTGCACCCCAGGTAGAGGAGGCAAGTACCAACGTGGCAACCAGGATCAACCCCTGAATGGCACAAATAGCGACCGTTGCCTTGTAAATATCTACTCTTGAATTCTTGATTCTGTTCATTTTCACATCACCTGCCATACCTTCGCACTCCAAGTGTGGCGCTCGTGTAACAAATGAAACAAATGTGTGAAATCACACTCACAAAACTCATTCTTTTGCGGCACTTCAACCGCAGATAGCCGCATCGATCTGTAATCTAATAACCATGTTTGTCGTGCCGCAGCTTGCAATCGACTCAAAAGGTCTTGTAAACGTTGTAGCTCCAACTGAATCAGAATCCTCAGTTGGCGCTGACCTGATTGAGTTGGCGGGCGAACTAATTTTGGCTGGTGCAAAAATTATTCAGCTAAGAGACACTGATGGTTGTCTCGCGATTGATCCTGCAAATCTAAGTTGGCTCGAGATGATGCTCGAGGAGGTTAGTGTTCCTGTTCAGATTGATTCATCAGGCGATAATGCGTCAACGCTCGCACATCTGGCCACGATGAAAACCCACTCCATAGTGGTTGGTTCACACGTTCTTTTTGATCCGATGGCACTGAGATGGGCACACGATCTACTTGGAAGCAGAATCATTGTTGAATTGCTTATGGACGGCGAGTACTTATTTGATCCGCCTAAAGGCAGTTATGCGCTCGAGCTCGATGAGGCAGCTAGACGCCTTGCTTTTCAAGGGATACAGCGAGTCCTGATTCGTGATGTAACTGGCAATAACCTTCCTCTTTCACAACTTGAGAGAATTGTTAGAGGCAGAAAGCTGGAACTATGGTTTTCAGGAAATATAAAGCAGATTGGTGATTTTTCAACACTCGACGCAATAGGAGTCCACGCTGTTTTGGTCGGTGCACCCTTATTCGACGGTAGGATCAACATCAACGATGTATGCTGGTTCACGGAGTCAACCAGGACATAAAAACGATTATCGCTGCGATAGCGATCACGCGAAAAACCGGGAGGAAATTTCATGAGTCTTGCAGCAGAACGGCACCCAATCGTCACCGACAAGGCGCCTCGACCTCTGGCCGGGGCACCCTATAGCCAGGCGATAGCATCGCGCGGCCTCATTTTCTGTTCAGGTCAGGTTCCGCTAACTGCAGATGCCCAGGCGCTTGTTGAAGGTGGGATAACGGAGCAGACACATCAGGTTTTGCAGAATCTAAGAGCAGTCATCGAAGCCGCTGGGTCCACCATGAATGACGTGGTCAAAACAACAGTTTTTCTTACCAACCTGGACGACTTTGCTCAGATGAACGAGGTTTACGCCACCTATTTTGATGGCACGCCTCCTGCACGATCAACAATCGAGGTTTCAAAGCTGCCTGCTGGTGCCAGCGTTGAGATCGAAGCCATCGTATGTGGCGAGTAGAAAGGCGTTTCTCGATTGACTGAGATCGAGCTCGCCGGCCTGCCACTACAATTGGTCTCCTGCGCCAAGAAGCGCGCCGTTGACCTGACTCAGACCTACCTTGTAGGAGGTGACGTCAGGGATCTGGTAATGGGGGTTCCCGTTGTTCGGGACGTTGACCTTGTATTCACGGTTCAACGTGCTGAGATGGCATCCGGATACGCAGCAGAGTTTGCCGCAGCAATGGGCGGTTCCGTAATTACCAACCACAGGTTCGGAACATCAGCCATCAGTCTTCCTATCGGCGAGAAAGATGCATTTGTGCGACTTGACTTGGCGATGATGAGGAGTGAGAAGTACGAATTCTCAGGCGCGCTTCCGACTGTTGAGGCGACCGATGATCTCCACCAGGATCTACTCCGCCGTGACCTCACCATTAATGCGATGGCTCTACCTTTGTGGTGTGGTCGCAAGGCGGCCGTTGTCGACCCGTTCGGCGGCATCGACGACATTAACCGCAGTCTTGCCAGGGTTTTGCATGACAAGAGTTTTGTCGATGATCCAACACGAATATTCAGAGTAATCCGATATGCCGCGCGCTATGCATTTGAAATCGAAGAAAGCACGGGAGATCTGATTCGTGATGCGCTTGAGAAAAATGCTTTCAGGTCTGTATCAGCTGAAAGAGTTCGCTCTGAAATTCAACTCCTGATGGAAGAGTCAAAGGCTGCCTCTGCCTACGCAATGTTTCGCGACTTCCCTATTTCTGAGTCAGCAGGACTTGAGGATCTCAAGTATTCAGAAGAGGGGCATTTGATCATTGAAAAAATCGATGCGGCAGCAAGCGCTGGTGATCAAATCACAGATGATCCGGCGCTGAGATCCTGGCGAATGCGGGTCGCTGCAATGTTTGTCAAAGTCAATCCAGGCGATGTCGCCACGGTTCTGGCCAGGTACGCATTTAGGTCGCGCGACATAAAAGCGATTTGCGAGCATCACACTACCTTGCAAATTTTGGCTTCCAACGATTTTGTGCCGATGGAGTTCAGTGCGATTCGTAGGTTACTTCGCGGCTGCTCTGATG
>CAYTTD010000317.1:0-3099 GCA_964440595.1 uncultured Gaiellales bacterium | reverse complement strand
GTTGCCATTGAGACAGTTGTCATAAGCACTCAGCACGCAGATCAGCACGAAGGTGCAAAGCTTGAAAACGAAACCATTCGTCGTGAAATCATTGAAAAGGTCATCAAGCCAGTTCTAGGTGACTGGTATGCTGATGACATCGTCATCTACGTGAATCCGACTGGTCGATTCGTCAAGGGCGGCCCCCTCGCTGACGCAGGACTCACCGGTCGCAAGATCATCGTCGATACCTACGGTGGTGCAGCACGTCACGGTGGCGGCGCTTTCTCGGGCAAAGACCCGACAAAGGTAGATCGTTCAGCCGCATATGCGGCCCGTTGGGTGGCCAAGAATGTTGTCGCGTCTGGACTCGCCCGACGCTGTGAAATTCAACTTGCCTATGCAATTGGAGTTGCGCAGCCCGTTTCTTTGAACGTAGAGACCTATGGCACAGCAACGGTTGAGGAAGAAGCGATCGAGCAGGCAATCAGAAAAGTCTTTGACCTTCGACCTGCGGCGATCATTGAAGATCTCGATCTCCGTCGTCCAATCTATCGTCAGACTGCAGCCTACGGGCACTTCGGGCGCAACGATTTGTCTCTGCCTTGGGAGAGCACCGACAAGGCTGATCTGCTAAAAAAAACTGCTGAGCAGTTAGAATCCCAGCCCGTTGGCGGTTGAGCTGCCTGAAAATGCAGTTCAGATCTGGCCACTCGTGCCAACGCGTTCATTTGATGACCCGTTGACATACCTGGTCGCAAGTGACAAGAAAAAAATTGCGGCGGGCGCGTTGGTCGAGATTCCGTTGGGGAACAAAACGCGTCTTGGCGTTGTTCAGGGCCAGGCGGCTGCTGTTCCGGATGGCGTGACCCTTAAACATGTAAAGAGTGTGGTCGAGGGAATTTCGATTCATCCTCCTTTGCTTGCATTGGCAACTGATCTTGCACAGCAGTACGGCTGTGCCGTAACAAGAGCAATTGCAATGATGGTTCCGCCGTCTCTTGCGAGCCAGTCACATGCTGCCGTGTTAATGAAAGGAAGGACGGTTTCATTCATCCGCCGTGTGGGGCGTGATGGTGGTGAAGAACTGTCAAAGCGGCAAAGCGTGATATTCGATGGCATCCCGGAAGAATGGACGCCCGTATCAAAAGTGTTGTCCAACCTCGGTACGACTCGAAGCACTGTACAAAAGATTGTAGAAAAATCATCTTCCATCGAGATTGAAGAACGAGAAGTTGAGAGTGGAGTAGGCGACGGCCTGGACCAGTATCGATCGCGGGTTACTGTGAGTCCACCTCAGTTGACTGCCGACCAGTTGGCGGCAATCAACATGTGTATGGAAGCCGATCCTGCGGCGTTGCTTGCAGGTATAACGGGATCAGGCAAGACAGAAGTGTATTTGGGGATTATCGACCGCATAATTACACAGGAGTCCGGTTCTGCGATCGTGCTGGTTCCCGAGATCGCTTTGACCCCACAGACTTCCGCTCGATTCACGGATCGATTTCCGGGGCGAGTCGAGGTTCTCCACAGTGCGATGAGCAAGTCTCGAAAGACCGCAGCTTGGCACCGGATTGCCTCCGGTGCAATAGACGTAGTTGTCGGCCCTCGTTCCGCTGTTTTTGCACCACTAAGAAATCTTCGTGCAATCATTATTGACGAGGAGCATGATTCTTCCTACAAGCAGGAGTCTGAACCACGCTACGATGCGCGCAGGATTGCTTGGAGGCGAGCTCAGATAGAAGGAGCCAGGGTAGTTTACGGCACAGCAACACCCCGTCCAGAAACATGGCATGGAGTGAAGCGTCGGGCTCGATTGATGACGCGACCACGCGGTGGAACACTTGCACCAGTCGAAGTGGTTGACTTAAAAGACCATGCTGACGAACAGCCGCTCACAACTCCGCTGTTGGCGGGTATCGACGCTGCGTTGAACCGCGGTGCCAAGGCAATGGTTCTCCAGAACCGTCGTGGATACGCCAACGCTGCATATTGCCAGGCTTGTGGTGAGACCAGAAGATGTACAGCCTGTGACGTAGCAATGGTCATTCATGGAGATCCTCGTGGTGGTAATCAACGACTGATGTGCCACCACTGTTCGCGCTCGGTGCCACTAGCCGATCGTTGCCCATCCTGCTCCGCGGGTGACATCGTGCGGATGGGGGCTGGTAGTCAACGTGTCGAAAGATTGCTGGCTGAGCGGTATCCTGATCACACCGTGATTCGTCTCGACGCAGATGCGGGCCGTAGCCACGACGCCATCACGGATATCATTGACGAGTTCCGGCAACCTGGGCCGGCGATACTTGTCGGAACCCAAATGATTGCAAAGGGGCACGATTTTCCAGACGTGGAACTGGCGGCAATAGTTAACGCCGACGTGGCACTTGCGATTCCTGATTTCCGGGCAGAAGAGCGGGCTTTCATGTTGGTCACCCAGCTTGCTGGGAGGGCAGGAAGAACGAAAGAGTCGGCGCGTCAGGCACATGTGGTTGTGCAGGCTTGGCAAACAGACGCCCGTTACCTTCGGTACGCCGTAAACCATGATATCGAGGGGTTTCTGGCTGACGAGCTGGATCGGAGAAAAGAATACGGTTACCCACCGTTTTGTCGTTTGGTGAGAATTGTTCTTAGCGCTCCGAACGAGCGACTTTTCGCTGGCTGGGCACAAGGCATTGCAGAAGGGTTAAGGAGCATGGAGGTGGGAACGGTGCTCGGCCCGACAAGGCTTTTGAGAATAAACAATCGCGATCGCGTTCAAGTGCTTGTCAAAACCAGAAATCCTGGTCCGGTCGTACACTCATACAGGGCTTTTATGAGGAGAAATGCGACGGCTGCCAGTAAACAGAACATACGTGTAGTGATTGATGTAGACCCGCAAAATCTGATCTGATCCCCCGATAACCGATCATCCCGGTTATACTTCGGGCATATTTTTTCTACAGAGGAGACAACATGTCCGCTGGTGCCGGCACCCAAAAGAAATCGAAGAATGATGATGCTGAACCGCTTGATCGAACTCCAGAACAGGAGCGCTTGCGACAGATGGCTCTTCGTCACGTCCGGCAGTTCCCCGATCCTGTTTTAAAGCCGTCGGCAGTTGACGTTCAGGAATTTGAC
>CAYTTD010000316.1:0-3100 GCA_964440595.1 uncultured Gaiellales bacterium | reverse complement strand
GAAGCACGGAGACTCAGACCAACGTCAGGCTCACAGGAGAAGACCTCGATGGTGCCAACCGAGCCATTGACGGATCGTTGGTGACCGTCACAAACAGGCCTGCATTTAACGATCCGGATGATCCAGAGCAGCCTGATGAGGATGCTGTTCCGCACCCTAATCCGCTGACAGCTGTGGAGCGATACCCATCGTGGCCGCCCACAGAGGATGATCCAAATCCACAAGGCGTAACATGTAGTAAAACCGATATCGCCTGGATTCCAGGCTCGTCGGGTCTAGGTGCTATTCCAATCCCCTACCAATACATGCTTCCGTACTACACCAACATCTACAACATCGCAACCATTTTCGGTGCTGAACAAAACCTTCCAAGTGGTGGAGCAGGAGAGTTCATCTTTACCAAGTACTGCCTGCAGGGGGCCGGCCAATACACAGGGCGGTCATCCGTGTCGATTGGTCGATTGGCTCTTTATACGCCGAATGACTACGAGGATTTTGATGTCGGTTGGAAGACCACAGCAAGCCACGTTTTCTCTGCCAGCGATACGTGTGGATTGCCGCCAGTTAGCGTGTGGAATCCAAGTCAGAGTAAGGGGGTGGCCGGCTACAGTGTTGGTAAGCGGTGGATCGAGGCTGGTCCGGGAATCCCTGGCCCATCAACTCCGAGTCCTCCTGATACCTACCCAAAGAGTCCTGGCGCCTTTAAGGGGATGATTCCTAATCCGTTTACCATGAAGGTTGACTATATGGATTGCGAAGGCCAGGAGCGAGACTACAGGCGCGCGGGCTGCTACGTGGATGGGGTCGTGCCATATAACGCAGCCACTGTTCGATTCAAGGATCAGGTGACTGGTGAGACAAAAACTGAAGCACATCGCTTCGCGAATCAACCATTCCACGTAAAGGTTGATCAACCATCAACTTGTTGAGGGTTGCTGGATGTGTCTTTGCGCAGGCGCGCTCGTTGTAGATCGCGAACTGAATTGCCTGAGCAACATTGGGCATGTTGTGAACTCTGCGTAGGCTATGGGCCAGTCTTTTGTGGTGCCAGTCAGTGACTGAAGCCCCCGATGTGGGTAGATGCGATAATTGATCCGTCTAAAGCGCAGGATGCGCCCCGGCATTTTTTCACACGTTGCATCGAAGGGAATCGAGATATGCAAGTTACAGGTACCGCGTCAGTTCAACCTGCACCAATCCCTCCGAATATCTCGATCGAGCCGCGATCCTGGATGGACCTGCAGGTTGCGTCGGTCAAAGTGCCTTCAACGCAGTATCAAATTTTTCCCACTTCCACCGATCGCCGTGCTGCAAATCGTTCGTCATTTGTTAGGGCTGCAAAGGATTTTGAAAGCTCAATTGGTGATGCGGTTCGTTACTCGCGAAAGTATCGTGGTGCCATTGGAGTAATGCAGGCCGCTGACGGGTTCCACTGGCTTGTTCCGCTTGGGGTTCGTGACAGCGAAGATCGCAATGTGGCTGTGCATCTGAATCGCGGCCCGTTCGACAAGGAGTCAAGCAGCACCCCAAAGTTATCGTTTGAGAGAAACGACTCAGCCCTACAGGCAATCGTTGAAGGCGCAGACTGGATTGATTTTCGATCAGAAAACGATATCGCGACGCGGCCGGGTGAGTACTCGTTCCGCGTGAACGATGTGTTGGACGGTGACTACTGGTTGCGTCCACGGGTAGTGCTTGACAATGCTCTACCCGGAGAAGGCCACGCATCGCTGCGCGACGCGCTTGCACAGGCATCGAAAGCATCTACCGGTAAGGAGGGCGCCCTGGCGATTGTTGCGGAGAAGGATCGATATTTTGCGAGACCAATCGCTGAGCGTCATGCCGACGGAGCCCTCACGCCAGTCGTTCTCGAAGGCAGTCAGCTAAGAAGCGATGATCCCGACGCTGCAAGCATCGCATCAGTCAAAGTTAGAAACCGCGACCCGCGTATTCAGGCATTGGTAGACGGCAGTTTCATTCACGTTTTCAAAGAGTAACCTCACAGATTTGTGAACTTTACGCGAGGTTGTAACGGTTGCATTTGGCGCGAGCGACTGCTGGAATGCTCCTCCGGCAAGTACAGTGGGAGACGCTAATGAAGATCACCGTGCAAACTATTGTTAATGCCCCGGTTGAGGTCGTGTGGCGCGCGTACACAACGCCCGCAGACATTATGGAGTGGAATGCTGCCTCTGATGATTGGCATACTCCCTCGGCAAGTGTTGATCTGCGTGTTGGGGGCGATTTCACTTCGCGAATGGAAGCGCGAGATGGCAGCATGGGCTTTGATTTTGCAGGCACATATACGGTGGTGGAAGAGAACGCGCGATTGAAGTACGAGTTCGGTGATCGTACAGCAGAGATCGTATTCACCCCTGTTGAAAACTCCACCGAAGTAACCGTAACGTTCGATGCTGAGACGGAAAATCCGGCCGACATGCAACGCGATGGATGGCAGGCGATCCTAAGCAGTTTCGCGCGCTACGCCGGCGCGCTTGGGCGTTGATAATTTGTTTCAGCTTACGGTACGAAGTTAGGAAAGTGTCCTAAAAGGCCACTAACGTAACTTCTGGATCTAGCGTTGAGCCAAAATATGCTTGCACATCGCCGCAATGCGTCGGTTTTTTAGATTCGATCGACCAGCTCCGTCGATAAACAGAGTGGTGAGAAGGCCGCTGCTATCTTGCGCCGGTAACTAGGGGTGCAGTAGCGAATATTCGTGCTATAAGCATTTTTACCGGCATTGCGATTAGCCCGCACGTACACCTGGGTGCAGATTACGCCGGCGGGTTCCATGTTGTTGTTGTGGCGCGTCAGTACAACAGTTATGAACAGAATCAAACCGCTAAGGGTGCTGCTTGGCAGGCCTTAGACATGAGCGATTTTGGTGGCGACCAGGAAAACCTCCACAACGCCGCCGCTGCGGCTAAAGCTGGCGTCGTTTGCATTCTTGATGGTAAATACATGCAGTTCGACATACCACCACAAAAATAGGGGAGCCGCGCATGCCTCAGCGCAAAATTGCCCAGCCTCCTCCTTGCGTTTAGCGGTGAAGTACGAGAGTGTCGCCAATGTTCGTGCTAGGGCATTGCCGCGCCTT
>CAYTTD010000315.1:0-3101 GCA_964440595.1 uncultured Gaiellales bacterium | reverse complement strand
CGGGCGATATTGCGACCGGCGCAATTGGCACGGCAGAGATTCTTGACGGCACAGTTTCATCAACCGACATCACCGACGGAACAGTCACATCAACAGACATTGCCAACGGTACCGTTGCATCCGCCGATATCGCAGACGGCACAATAGTGGCAGCGGATCTCGCAAACGGCTCAGTATCAGGTGGGGCCGGCGGAGTATTGACGGATGACTCGATCGTGGCCGGCGACATAGCAACCGGTGCAGTAACTACTACTGAGATCCTGGATGGAACAATTACTTCAGCTGACATGGCATCGGTACCACGAGCATATGCGCTCTGGGCTGCTGGAGCTGTTTCCAATGCCACGCCGATTCCATTGAGCTCAGAAGGTTACGACACCAATGGGATCCACGACAACGTAACCAACAATCACAGGATGACGATCGCAACCGCGGGCGTATACACGATGACTGGTGTTGGCCAGTTTACGGCAGACGCAAACACTACAACGGCTCTGACACTGCGCATCAACGGAACGATCGTTGCCACCAGCAGACATGATTCTGCCGGCGGAAATGGTGCACACGTGGTAACGATCAACAGATACCTAAACGTCGGTGATTACGTCGATATGGTGCCCTATTCAACGGCGTCAATTGATACCACTGACGCATTGTGGCTATCCGTAGCATTCATTGGAAAATAAGCGGTCAAGTACCCGACCTCACATGTCGATGTGTAGACCATGCAAGGTGCCGAAGCAAGATCAGTTGACTTCACGTACTTCGTCAAAGACGACTACAAAGCTCGTAGCGAGCCAGACTATTTCGTGGATGCTGATGATGACGATGGTCTGATCTGCCAACCAGACGTGTACGGTGACGCCTGCCTGATTGCCGCAGCGTTTGGTTCAAAGAGAATTATTGATATCGGATCCGGCAATGGCCTCAAACTGTCAACGATGTATCCACAGTTTGAAATTACAGGAATAGACTTCGGGGAGAACCTGGAAACGTGCCGTGCGAGATACCCTTTTGGCACTTGGCTTGAACACAACCTCGACATCGATGAACCTCTACCGGTTTCACCCGATGACCTTGAGAATGCGGTAATCGTGTGTGCAGATGTAATCGAGCATCTCGTCAGGCCTGAATTGCTGTTACGCAAGCTGCGAGCGGCTCTTGATAGCTGTGACGCTATTCTGATCTCCACTCCTGAGAGAGACCTGACATGGGGCATCCACCACCAGGGCCCACCACCAAATCCTCACCACGTTCGTGAATGGAACATGGAAGAGCTATTGGCCTTCCTTCAGTCGGAAGGATTCGAACACGGCGAGCTTGGCTTGACCAGAAATAACAATCGCCATAATGAGCTGAACAACATACTGGCCGTACTGGTAAGCAGCTCCGATGATGCTGATCTGGTTAATCGTCTTCAATTTGCAGCAGCCCACATCAGAAGCGCAATGTAGGTTGACTGCTGTGAAGATTGGTGTTGTAACACATGAGTTGCCGTGGCGAGGCACCGCTGGCGGTGTTGCATCTTACCTGCGTTCGATAGTACCCGGGCTTACCGGTCGTGGCCACGATGTAGTGGCATTCATGCCATCTCGAGACCACGGAATCACAACGCTTGACGTGTCGGTTACCTATGCACGCCGTTGGGCCCCCACAAGCTCGCAAGAACAATTCGCTCCCCCCCTGCTTGAGTACAGTTTTTCAAGCTGGCTAGAGCGTGAACAACCTGATGTCGTGTACATACACAATGCCCACCTTTTGTCATACCGCATTGGCAGGCTATGCGACTCAGCCGGAATACCATATGTGATTCACGTTCACGACATGGCGTGGTTCTGCCATCAAACGAACCTCATAAAGTGCACTTACCCTCCTCAGCCGGCGTGTCAGATTCCGGTCGCTGAAAGTGTGTGCGGCGATTGCGCCGTAAGCTGCGGCACCGCTAGACGCGATGACGCTTTGGATGCAATCGCGATGATTAGAAAGGAGGGAAGATACACGGTTGAAACCGCCGCACAGGTAATATTTGTCAGCGAAGAAGTCCGCAGATTGTTCTGTGAAGATCTTGGCTGGAATTGCGGCATTCAGTCAACCGTGCTTTGGCCTGCAGTTAGCAGACCAGCCATGACCAGCGCATCCCGGTGGAGTGAACCAGTGCGTTTCATCATGCTGGGCCATCTGGTGCCCGTAAAGGGTGTTGACATTGCACTGGATGCAGTCGCCTTAATGACAGAGAGCGACTCATGGGCAGGCCGCGCCGAGCTGCACCTTCATGGTGAACTGGACCGCAACGATCCCTACTGCCAAAACCTGTTGACACGCATAGGCAAATTGCCAGGAGTTCATTTTCACGGCAGGTATGAACCACAGGATCTGAGCAAGATAATTTCGGAGGCGCAATGGCTGATCTGCGCATCACGATTCGAAGCAAGTCCTCTGGTCATTCACGAGGTTGCAAGCGCTGGTGTACCAACCATCGGTGCAGACATAGGTGGAATAACTGAAAAGATCGGCACCGGCGGAATCCTTTTCGACGCTGCGAATTCGAGCGATTTGTGCCTGGCAATGAAAAAGGCATTGAACGAGCAGGTGTGGGACAGGTGTCGGTTGGGTGTGACAACCTCACCCACCATTGAAGCGCAGATAACGGCCTTGGAACAAATACTCGGAAACGCAATCGCAGATGATCGGCAGGCTGTGAATGGGGCGCGCAGGGAGCCTGAACAGGACGTCGATTTGATTGCACCAGATGGATCCGTTTCAACAACTGCATTAGTTGCGTCGTGGCTCCGTCAGGCAGCTGCTTCGCATGCCCAAACACTTGATTTTTCTTCAGGAGATGAGAGTCTCGCATCAGACCTGACAAGCAAATTGAGAGTTGACCGAATCGATCTTGGACTGTCCGGGTGGGGAGAGATAACCGCCAGGCCGGAACATGCGCGGGTTGCAATGAAGGCAGCATCAGAGCGCTGCGCGAGACATGGTTGGCGATTCAATGGCCTGGCCTCCCGTAGTGCTCCACTGTGCAGTATCGTAATTCCGCTCTACAACAACTTTTCATACACACTTAAATGTCTCGAGGCACTTGAGGAGAACACAGG
>CAYTTD010000314.1:0-3102 GCA_964440595.1 uncultured Gaiellales bacterium | reverse complement strand
GGCGGGAGCGAGCTGGTCCCTTAAAACGCCTCCACCGCTGCCGCTGCCGCGGCGAATCGATCCTTGAGATGGGCGACATCGGCGGCTCGTTCGGCAGCAGGCTCGAACACCGCATCGGCCTGCCAGGTATCCGCAACCTGATCAATTGACGCATACACTCCTGCGCCTAATCCAGCCAGAAACGCTGCGCCAAGCGAAGTGCTTTCGACATTCACCGGACGCGTCACTGGCACTCCCAGGATGTCTGCCTGGAGCTGCAGCAGCAGGTCGTTGTTTGCCATGCCGCCGTCAACACGCAGCTCGGTGACCGCGGTTCCTTCCTTCTGCATTGCGTCGACAAGCTCTGCCACGCGTAGCGCTACACCCTCGAGTGTCGCACGCACAATATGAGCGCGACCCGCACCGCGCGTCAAGCCTAGAATCGCCGCTCGCGCACGTGGATTCCAGCGAGGTGCGCCGTAGCCGGCAAACGCTGGAACGACCACGACTCCACCGCTGTCGGGCACAGAGGCAGCAATTGCCTCGGTCTCTGGTGCAGAACCAATTATCTGGAGCTCATCCCGCAGCCACTGAACCGCCGCGCCCGCAGTGAATACCGAGCCTTCAAGGGCGTATGTGAAAGCCATGGCGCGGGGACTCGCCGTAGCAACTGCTGCTGAGGCAGCTCGGCCAGCGCCGGGAGTGCCGCCAGCAACGCCAGCACCCGCACCACGACCACCGCCACCGTCAGCGCCTGCACCACCGGCAGTACCACCAGCAACCACACCACCGCCAAAACCTTCCTCCCCATTTCCCAAACCCCAACCAATAGTGCTGATAAGCGCTTCTGTGGTTGGAGCTGAACCGCCGCTATTAACCAGCACGAAAGCCCCGGTGCCGTACGTTGCCTTGGCCTGGCCTGGCGCAAGACACGCCTGCCCGAAGAGCGCCGACTGCTGGTCGCCCGCAATGCCAGCCACCGGTGCTGTGATTCCGCAGAAGTCATCGCCGCGGCACGATCCAATTATGCCGGCGCTTGGCACAACCTCTGGAAGCGCCGACATCGGCACGCCGAACTTTGCACAAAGTGACTCTGACCACTCGCCCTGATGGATGTCATACAACATCGTTCGAGCCGCATTCGAAGGGTCGGTCACGAAACGCTCACCTCCGGTCATGTTCCACACGAGCCACGAATCGATGGTGCCCAGCCGCAGATCTCCACGGTCGGCAGCCTGCGCGATGTTGGTGTTGTTCTGCATGAGCCACTCGATCTTTGTGGCGCTGAAGTAGGGGTCAATGGGAAGGCCCGTGATGCCGCGCACCTCGGGGGCGAAGCCGTCTGCAATCAACTGTTCGCACCGTTCGGTGGTACGACGATCCTGCCACACGATCGTTGGCTTGAACGGAGTGCCCGTCGACGCGCTCCACGCAACGATGGTCTCACGCTGGTTGGTAATGCCGACCGCAGCGATTTCTGCTGGCGCACACGATGCCGCCGCGAGCGCATCTCGAGTTGCATCGCACGCGGTCTGCCAAATCACCTGCGCGTCGTGCTCAACCTGGCCCGGCTGGGGAAAGATCTGCGGGTGTTCATAGTAGCCTCGGCCAAGCACCTCCCCCTTTGGCGAAACTACAAGCACGGTCGTGCCCGTAGTGCCTTGATCCACCGCAAGAATTAGCTCTGACATGTTGATGATCCACCTTCGGTAAATGTTGAAACAGATACTTTTCAAACTGGTGGGCGGGATGATATCCGCAAATGGCGCAATCGGTCAGCGCGAAAAGAATGTCACCAGCCTCAACCCGCGAGCTCGGCGCGAATGTCGCCAACCAGCGCAGCGTGCTCAACAACAGCGTCATGCGCATGGATGCTCTCGAAGCTTGCCTGCTGCGCCCAGATCCAATCTGAGTCGGAAAGTCGGCGCGGGGCTGCGGCGCATTCAGTCGCGGCGGCATCTTTGGTTGCGATGGCGCTTTCGGTCGCGGGGCCGCCTACAACTGCGGGTCCTTCTTCGGTCGCGGTGGCGACGTCATCCGCGACGACACCCTCAACCGCGTTGGCAGCGTCAGTTACGCCATCGCCACCGACACCAGCGGCAGCAGCGGCAGCCTCATCCTCGCGCACCCTGGCATCATCAACCGCCAGCGACGTAGTGGCTGCGATGGCCAGCATGCGGCGAACGGCGTCCTCAACGAAGACCGGGTTCGCATGGGCAGCCATCACCACATCACGTTCGGCGGGGCGCTTTAGCATCGAAGTTGTCTCAGCACTCATTGCCGAGCGAGCAATCGCGGCGAGGCCGGCGGCGTCAAACGGTGTTGCCGTGTCAGCAGACGTGATTGAGAGCCGAGCGCGAGCGCGCTGGTTGTGCGTCGGGCACGGCATAAGGCTAACGATTTCACCAGCCTCTTCCGGGGAGTATCCTGCGGCGGCAAGGCGGGCGCGAGCCTCCCCCGCGACCATGGCTTGCGCACATGGGCACGCCGTAATGCCGGTGATCTCAACACCTGCAGTTATGGATGCGCCGGGCGCGGTGGCAGAGGCATTGGCGGATGCAGCGGCGGCGGCACTGGCGGATGCAGCGGCGGGATCACCGAGCCCGCCCGATTCGCCGGAGGAATTCGCTTCTCTCCCCACAACATCAACTGCCTTTCCACGGAGTGTGCAAGGGTGCACGCCCCCGTCAACGCTCCAACGAGCGCTAACTTCAACCGCCGATTGCGTAGCGCCACTATTTTCGCGCGCTATCCTGGAAATCTCGCGCGCAAGCTCCCATGGCCACATGGAGGTTGTGGATTGCGGCTGACCATTTTCTTTACCCAGCACCACGTCGATCGCACCAACAAGTCGCGACATATGTGCGCCGCGCTGATCCGCACCAAGGGCGACTGACACCTTGAACTCACCCACGGTTGGTGTGCCGTCGGGCAGAATCCAAGATCGCTCAACCCCTTTGACTGCCACTGAATCGAGCGACAACGGCTCGCGCGGCGGCATCGACTGCACGTCGGGTGACTCCTGAGCTGTTGTATGCAATATTTGGGTCATGGCAAAGAATTACGCAAGGCCACTTTGCCTCGCTCCATTCGTGTGATTCTGCCACGACCAGACCAGCATCC
>CAYTTD010000313.1:0-3108 GCA_964440595.1 uncultured Gaiellales bacterium | reverse complement strand
TTCCCCTAGGGCCCTTAATGGCTGGTGGAGCTGGCATAGCGGGAAATGGTTGGGCAGATGAAGTTGAGAGCGGTGACACAAACGCAGAGTCGGACGTGGTACCAATGACACTAGGCCAAACCGAACCGAAAAAGATATCGCTGTCAGTCAAAAACAGTGGCTGGGAAAAATGGACACCGGCAAACATGAGGCTTCGGCGCGTTGACATTGACCGGCGCGTATCAGGAACACAGTTTGCCGTTCTCCAATCAGAAAACATCAACACCGGGAAGCTCGCAGAATTTGTGGCTGAATTGGCTCCCGTCGGGAGCCAGCAAGGCGTGGTCATTACACGCTGGCAGGCAGAAAATGATTCTGGTCTATTTGGCCCTGTTGTCGAACGCAGGATTGAGCTGACCAAGCTTGAAATCGCCATGGGGCGCCGAACGATCTCAGCGCCTGAAGGGGGGATAAGTGGTGATGGATCTGCGGCAATCATTCGCGTCGAAAACGCTGGCGAAACTCCTTGGCTTAGCTCTGATACCGACCTTCTGCTTATCAATTCAAACGAGGTTGGGTCAAAACTCAAGAAGGACCGTTGGATTGATTCAACCCACGCATCCATGTTGCTTGAGAGGCAGGTCTTGCCCGGGGAATGGGGGAGCTTTGCCGTTTCCCTGGCTCCAAATGCCAGCGCTGGGACACGTTTTAATGCCGAATTTGCCGTAGAAGTCGGTTCTATGAGGGCTGAAGGCGAGAAATTGGTGATCCCAGTGACAGTTGTCGGTTGAGGTTTTTCCCGCAGATGAATAGAATCTGTTGTTCCCGCCGTTCTCAAGGCTCAAAGTAGTAAGTTTTCGTGTATGCAGTAATTGAAGTTCAAGGCAAGCAATACAGGGTTGCTGAGGGCGACAGCATTCTTGTTGACGGTGTCGACGTAGAAAATCCTCAAGTCAAGGTTTTGATGCTGAACAAGGGTAATGACGTCGTCACCGACCTCAAGGCGCTTGGCAGCGCCAGCGTCTCGCTGACTGCAGACGGTGTGGTTACTCAGAGGCTGAATCGCGCAGCAAAATATAAGCCAAAGCAGGGTTCAAGCTGCAAGCGGTTGCTGGGGCACAGGCGACGACAGACCAGATTTCAGGTTGGCGCAATCAAGGCTTAAGTCTTTTCAGGAAAGCAGGTAAACCCTCATGGCACACAAAAAAGGTCAAGGATCGGTAAAGAACGGGCGCGACTCACACTCGAAGCGTCTTGGTGTAAAGGTATTCGACGGGCAAGCTGTAACCGGCGGCAGTATCATTGTGCGTCAGCGTGGCACAAGATTTCGCCCAGGAGATGGCGCTGCACTTGGCAGCGATGACACTCTCTTTGCGACTCGCGACGGTGTGGTGAAATTCACACGCGGTCATCGAGGTCGCTTTGTTCACGTAACCGACTGATGCTGGCTGAATAGCAGCTTGTTCCATGATCGGGTAACAGTCGAGGTACATGCTGGTCGGGGAGGTGATGGGTCAGCGTCAATGCGACGTGAAGCTCATGTGCCCCGTGGTGGTGTTGATGGCGGTGATGGAGGCCGCGGCGGTGATGTGATCCTTGAGGCAGATGCATCGCTCAGGGATCTTTCTTCTTTGAGGCGCAAGTTGCGCTACCAGGCGGGTCACGGTGGGCATGGCGGCAGAAAGCGCCAACATGGCGCAGACGGTGACGATGTGTTCCTTATCGTTCCGGTTGGAACACAGGCGTTTGGTGCTGATGGACGTCGCATGTGTGACCTGACAAGTGATGGAGAGCGCGCGATTATTGCCCGTGGTGGTCGAGGTGGATGGGGCAACACACATTTTGCCAATCCTGTACGACGAGCACCTATGTTTGCCGAGATTGGTATGCCCGGCGAGGAGTTCCGGTTGGAGCTTCGCTTGAAGCTTATGGCTGACGCAGCATTGGCTGGAATGCCAAATGCGGGAAAGTCGTCTCTCCTGAGAAGAATTTCCAACGCCAAACCAAAAGTTGGTGACTACCCATTTACCACCATTCAGCCTGTTCTGGGAACTGCAAACCTGCCGAACGGCGCACAAGTTGTAGTGCTGGATGTTCCAGGTCTGCTTGAGGGAGCCAGCGAGGGCGTTGGGATGGGGCATGAATTTCTTGCTCATTTCGAGCGTGCAAGAATGCTGATTCATGTGATCAGCCTGGAGCATGAAGATGGAATCGGCAGGGCGTTCCAGACCATCAATAATGAGATCTGGCGGTATGACCCTCATCTTGCCAAGTTGCCGCAGATCGTGGTTCTCAACAAGAGCGATATCGTGAGCGGCGAAGCGATTGAAGCAGCAGTTCGACAAGTGGAAGCCGCGGCGTTGATTTACCCTGACCAGCATGGAGACATACTGGGAGTCTTGCCAGTCAGCGCAGTAACTGGCCATGGGGTAACCGCGTTACTTGGGCTTCTCGGCAGCTCGATGGTGGTGACACCTGATGAGATGAAGGTATCTGACGGCGTAAAATCAATCCATGACCTTGACGATTATCGTGTCTATCGCCCCCAACCAAAACGAAGGCGATGGAGGATATTCAAGGATCGTGATGGTTTCAGGGTAACCGGTGACCCTGCTCTCGGGGATCTTGCCAAAAGAGCAGAAGATGATGACGAAGCTGCCATCGAGTTGGATCGACGTCTGGAATCTCAGGGAATTATCAATGCGTTGAGGTCAGCTGGGGCAAGGGAAGGTGAATCAGTAGAGGTATTTGGGGTACCTTTCCAGCTGAGCTGGCAGAATGAGAAACGTATCTGAAAACCGGAGGGGCAATGAGCAGCATCGAAGTTGAAGCCGTCGTCAACACGCAACAGGTGCGGAGCGCAGCCCGAACACTTGTAGATATCGGTGCATCCGGAAGAAGTCAGGTATTGAAAGCAATTGCTGAATCGTTGCTTAGCAACGCGTCAACCATCCTGTCTGCAAACCTGATTGACGTTGAAGGCGCTAAAGCTGGCAACGCTTCCGCTGCGATCATCGATCGTCTCATGTTGACTTCGGAGCGCATCCAAGCGATGGCTGCTGCTGTTTCTGATGTCGCAGACTTGCCCGATCCACTGGGCGAAGTGTTGTTGGAACGCACGCTGGAAAA
>CAYTTD010000312.1:0-3120 GCA_964440595.1 uncultured Gaiellales bacterium | reverse complement strand
CATCGACTCGGCGACGGTCTTCTCCGCGACTACCCAGCCGGCCCCGACCAGATCGGTGTGCAATCTCAGGGAACCGTGCACCCCCCTGGCATTTTCGAACGCTGCTTTGACCGCCGCATCGAGCTCCCAGCAGCGCCGGTCGGTGTCGGTGTGTACACCCTCGGGGTCGTCCACCCGTGCGATCCACTTGTAGGACCAGGACAGGCTGACTCCCAGCAGGGCGCAGGTGACGGTATGCGGCACTCGGCATTTGGTCCTTTGGTCGGCCACGAAGCGTGCCACGCTCACTTCGCCGCCTCCTGCGCCCACAGGACTACCGATCGCTTGAGGACTGTGAGGATGGTCCGTTGGTACCCGCAGCGGTGAATCTGCCCCGGCTTGAGACTGGCGATGATGCCGGAACGGACGTAACCGTTACAATCTTATCCGCAGGTGGTAACAATTCATCACGTAGCCACCGAGCAGAGCGAAAATTCAAGTGCGGCTGGGAATCGCCGGAGGCTCGGCGTGGTTCAGAGATAGCAATCATGGATCCCTATTAGGCGCCACCGTGTTCCATGCACCCAGTCATCTCGCCACTCCGCGAAACGCATGGGTCGAGTTCTACCTTCGTTTTCAGCTTTGACCAGTCGTTTCGTCGGATTTGTTGAACTCATTAAGCGTGAAATTCCAAAATCTGCGTGTGGGGTGAGGGCCGGCCGCATTGGCCTCGGGCTCTGCTCAATTGCCATCGGTAATTGGTAGGGTTTCCGCCGATGAGTGCTGATCTTTGTCTATGCCGTAGTAGTTGTATTGATAGTTGTAATAAGAAGCGCCGCGAGTTGGCGTCATCGTGAAAACCGCGCCGAGTATGTTTGCCCCTATGTCTCGGAGTGCAGCTATTGCGTGCACAAGCTGATCGCGCTTGACCTTGCCGAACCGATCAACCATCAAGACGCCGTCCGCGTTGGACGCCAATATCGCGGCGTCTGTAACCGCTAGCAACGGGGGCGAGTCAACTATGACATAGTCGAATTTCTCACGCAGTTCGCTGAGTAATCGCTTAGCGGCTCTTGATCCGAGGAGCTCGCTCGGGTTTGGAGGCGTGGTTCCCGCTGACAACACTGTCAGGTGTGGGAATCGCGTTTGCTGAAGTACTTCAGAAAGAGAGGTCTGGCCGCTCAGAACAGTACTCAAACCCACCGCTCCGACGACTCCGACGTACTTAGCCACTGTAGGGCGACGCATGTCGCCATCTACGACTACTACGCTATTGTTACCTTCCGCCAACGCCAGTGCCACGTTTACGGCTGTGGTGGACTTCCCCTCGCCAGGCGCTGAACTCGTGACAACAATCACTCGCGGCGGATCGTCGACCCTGAGAAACTGCAAATTGGTTCGAAGCTTGCGAAATGCTTCAGCGATTGCTGAATTGTCTCTATCGAAAGAGATCGGCGGTTCACTTAGTCGACCCTTGTCAAACGGGATGTTGCCGACGAGTCCAGCGCCCGTGATTGCCTCGACGGTTTCACGGTCTTTAACCGTGTTGTCGAGGAAATCCCGTGCCATTGCGAGCGCAATTCCCAGAGATACCCCTAACAGAAGTCCGAATGCGATGTTGCGGACTGGTTTCGGTTCTACGGGTTCGTTTGGAATCGACGCGCGTTGTTCTACCACGACCCGGGCGTCCGGTTCCGCCCCAGGTCTAGGCGTTTCCAGTTCGCGCACCATAACCACAAATTCATCTGACAAAGCGTTTGCAATATCGCGCGCTCGAACTGGGGACTCGTCGACGACATCGACGTCGATCAGAACAGTGTCGAGCTTCGCGCTTGCTTGAACATTCTCTTTTAGATCTTCAGCGCTCATGCTGAGTTCGAGTTTGTCGATCGTACGTTGAGCAAGGGTTTCACCCATGAGGAGTTGGATGTAGGAGACCACGCGTTCCTGTGACAGGCGATTGCCTTGGTATAAATCACTCGCTGATGCACCAACCGTGGTGGAGACGAAGAGCCTGGTTGAGGCTTGGTATAGCGGCGTCGTGAAAAGGGTGAGGCCAACTGCGCTGATGACGCCAACTAAAGCTGTAATGCAGACTGCTATCCAACGTGTGCGCAACGTATGTATGAAGGCGTGGAGACTCAAGCAGGTTCCTTTACCCTAAATCGTTTCGTAATGATGGTTCATCAAGAGCAGCTTGGCACCAACACTATCGGCGAAATGTTGTCAACTAATGGCTGTACTGGAACCCGTGGCGATCCAGGCGATGTGGGTTCAGATAGTTGGAAACTCAGATCGGCCCGTTTCCCTAGCGGGATGGCTACTTGTACCTCGAAAGTTGGATGACCGCGTTCAACATGCGTAATGGCCGACGTCCGCTTGCCGTTAGCTGTGACGCTCATCAATCTGGCGCCTTTGGTTGCGATAACGCGCACGGAAGTGACCATAGTGCCGTTTGAAACTTCGAGGGGTATGTCGTTCCTTAGGCCTGACGCTCCTCCAACATACTCCGGCAACGGCTTGTCGGCGCTTGCGGTGTTTGTCAGTTCGACTGTGATCGTGCTGTTGCGCATTTGAGCGTTGCAGCCATCAGCCGCAAACTCGATTTTGCGCCGCAGATAGTAGTCCATCTTGTTTCCGGCAAGATTGTTGATTACCACTTCGGCGTACGGAGCGGCGTCGTCTGGGATCACGTGCGCCAAAGGCGTTTCCTCGAGCAGCTTCTGATCGGCGGGGAAGGCACTCCAAACGGCGATCCGCCGTTCTGTTGCTGCTTTGCCTAGAGCGTCGAGCAAACGACGTGGCGCTGGCACTGCTTCCGTCATCTTCTTTACTACCGCGCTGGCGATCTCTTGGAGGTAGCGCTTTCGCAGGATGGCTGCGGCGGCGTTGTCATATCGCGCCGCTTCGACAGGCGACAGACCCGGTGGGGCCAAAGGAATGACAGGGAACCGAGCGTAGGCGGTCGATTCTGTCAACTCGACGACGTTGTCCTGATTGATGACTTCACCATCCGACAGCGTGGCGGGACCAGTTACGCCGAGGACGTAGCTCAAGGCAATCGGGTCTATAGCGACCACGCCGTCGATCCGTACGTCAGACTGCCCCTCCCACATCGACTTCCAAATTTGAGCCGCGTAG
>CAYTTD010000311.1:0-3121 GCA_964440595.1 uncultured Gaiellales bacterium | reverse complement strand
ACGTACTGCAAGATCGGATGGATCCATACCGCGCGACCGCGCAAATCCTTCACACGCCTTTGTGGGCGTTCCGTCTTCTGCGAAGGCAGCCTCAAATGCAGGGCCACGATCGTTGATCGTTTCTTCTCGCTGGTGAGGTAGCACAGGAGCTATTGCAGCAAAGCGTCGGGGGCCGGCAATCACTTTTGCCTCACCAACACCCAGGCGTGCCTGCTCAAGTTCATCAGTAACAAGTGACGGCAGTTGAGCCAGTACCTGATCCACAGCCCACGCAGGGAGCTCTTCACACCCGACTTCCCAAAGGAGTGTCTTCTGTTTGTTGCTTTCAGACATGTGAGACCTCCGCGACTTCGCGTTCAGTGGTCGAGACTTCCAGATACAGTTCGCATGTTTGCCGAGCGAGGTTGCGCACGCGTTGAATGTAACCGGTGCGATCGGTAACGCTGATTGCTCCACGAGCGTCTAGCAGGTTGAACGCATGCGAACACTTCAAAACGTAGTCGTATGCAGCAATCGGAATCCCAGCCTCGAGACAACGGCGACACTCCTTCTCGTACTCTTCAAAGTGCCGCGTCTGGAGATTAACGTCAGAGACCTCAAAGTTGTGGATTGACCACTGCCGCTCGTTCTCTCGATAAACATCACCATATGTGAATCCGGGCGCCCACTCGATGTCAAAGACCGACTCAACGTTTTGCAGGTACATGGCGATGCGCTCAACGCCGTAGGTGATCTCTACGCTGATCGGATCAAGGTCGATGCCACCAGCCTGCTGGAAGTACGTGAATTGTGTGATCTCCATGCCATCACACCAAACCTCCCATCCTGTGCCCCACGCACCGAGCGTTGGCCCTTCCCAGTTGTCCTCGACAAATCTGATGTCATGCTTTGTGAGGTCTATACCCAGCGCCTCAAGCGAAGCGAGATATCGTTCCTGAATATCATTCGGGCTAGGCTTGATCAGCACCTGAAATTGAAAGTAATGCTGAAGGCGGAAAGGGTTTTCTCCGTAGCGCCCGTCAGATGGACGTATTGAAGGCTCGACGTAAGCTGTTCGCCACGGCGACGGCCCGAGGCAACGAAGTAGAGTCGCCGGATTGAAAGTGCCTGCTCCAACTTCGGTGTGATATGGCTGCATTATCACGCAGCCCTCGTCTGCCCAGAACTGCTGAAGGCGCATCAGAATTTGCTGAAGATTTGGTGGATTGCTCATGGGTGCCCGACCATTACGTTGATTTTCACCCAAGTCTATATGGCAACAACGGGATTCTGAAATGATCGGCTAGAGAAAGCCGCCGACAATGCTACCGCCCGCACCCAATAATCCTGAATCAAGGATTTGATCTACGTTATCTAAGGTTGAATCGCCGCTGTCGCCGAAATCCCCAGGCGATTCGTCTGGTGCTCCCTGTCCAAAGGCAGGCAATGGATCAGAGGCGTACTGCGACACAGTGTCAAAGCCAAGAGCCGCAACACCATGCATAATTTCAGCCTGTTCCTCCGAGCTAATATCGCCTAGATCAATATCATAATAATCAACATAAAATTCGTTGTCGAGCATGTATTGCATGCCTTCAGCAAAAGTTCGCGGAGATCCCGTTGAGTCTGACATTGCCGTGTTCGCCCGCCCAATTCCAAGCTCACTGGTGACCTGAACCGCGAAAGCCTCTGCAATCACCTCGTCAGCAAGATGGCCGGTTCCATCGGGGAAGTCGTTCAAAGACGCTTCAAGATCGTCATCGCTATCAACGATAAAGTGCCCTAGCTCATGCATTACGACGCCTACAACGTCGTGTGGATCATCCGACAGATACGCGTCGGAGATAACCAGCTTCCCGTTTTCAGCATCGTAATACCCTGCCGCGTCGCCCGAGTCACCAAACTCAATTGACAACCCACTTGCCTCGAACTCTTCGAGGATCCTGCTGCCCGTCGGACTCTCGCGAATAATGTCGGTCACCGCCACAGTCATTTCGGGTCCGGTCATTGGCTCTACTTCACGTGGCTTCTTGCCTTCGAGAACCGCCCTGGCTGCGCTTTTTGCCTGATCCGCGGCACTATTGCATGAGGGGTTCTGACCGCCTTTTATTTCTTTCTTCAATCCATTTGGCACATTGGTTGTAGGGCTGGTGTTTGATGACTGATCTCTTCTCTTAGCGCTGATCAATCGCCCTGCGAAACCACCAGATGCCTTACCTACTCCACTCATTCCACTTACCCTGTGACCCTTTTTTGACGCGCGACCGAAAACCACAATCAACTGCGCGATTAATCCCCAACTGAATCAAGGTACAACGAAAAAACAAAATTGTAAATCGCTGTTTACAAAGGCTTTAACTGTATTCCGGCGTGATGCTCAAATTGGGGATAAACAATGCTTTTTGATACAACCGTCAATTCCGGCCCCGGCAAAACGGACGCCGTTGCACTGTGTGCAAGTGGCTCACTCAGGAGACGCCCCGCCAGATTCAAAGCGCCAACCGGAAGCCAAATATCTCCTTCAATACTGCATTCGCGACAGGTTGCTCCCCCTGAAGCCGCGGACCACGAAACCCGCGCTTCGCCTGTGTGCGCGATTTCAACGCCACATCGCACACACGCAAACATCTGAGGTTCAATACCGACCAGGTGACTGAACTTCAGAGCCCATCCCAAAATCAAGGCATTGGTACATTCCGCTTTTGCCTCGAACTCGTCCAAGGAGTCAATTACTTTCAACAACCTGTGCGTGAGATTAAAAACCTGGTTTGCACACTCTGCGTCACATACCCCCGCGCGCAGGACATCCAAAATCACGCTGACCTTTTTTTGGAATTCCCACGATGAACGGATCGAATCAAACTGAATTGACCGATCAATTCCCCGCAATGTAAACATGTCGCCGCGGGTTGATTTCAGGCGGACATCAACCACTGAAAAAGGCTCAATACGTCCTCCCAGAGACTGCTTTGCTTTGAGTGCTCCACGGGCGAAGGCGGTTACAAGCCCTTGGTCAGCACAAAATAGGCTCACGATCAGATCGTTATCTGAATATCGTGTGCAGCGCAGTACGATTGCTGAATCCGTAATCTCCGACGACTGCTTCAACCGTCTGCGCCCCCGTTGGCGCGCACCAACATGA
>CAYTTD010000310.1:0-3122 GCA_964440595.1 uncultured Gaiellales bacterium | reverse complement strand
CCGGGAGATGTGCCGGTCGCGATCGTGTTGTGGTTCGCCCAGGTCACTACCGGATAGTCTGAAAGCGAGCCGTACCTGAACGTCGTGCCTGCATTCATGACGCGGGCGATGTTGGGCAGGCGTCCGGCGCGCACCTCGTCCATAAGAACGGTTTGAGAGGCACCGTCGAGAACGAACACGAAGGCTCGATCGGCTACTCCATATAGCGCGGAAGGCATCGCGGAGGAAGTTGAGCTCGCAGCGTCCACGCCACTGGCACCGACTCTGGCATCGGCAATCGATGCGAGGAACGGCTTGCCGTCTTGCCACTTCAGGTATTGGAGTCGCTGTTTTCCAGAGGCGTCGGTGCCCATAACTGGCTTCACGCCGAGGAGGTGGGCAATGGTCGGTGCCACGTCAACATTTCGCACGGGTTGATCCGCTATGCGCCCAGCGGCAATGCCGGGCCCAGCAATGATCAGCGGAGCTCGGGATTGGGTCATGTCTGGTATGCCGTGCGAGCCAGTACCTGGATGATTTGGGTCGGCTCCGCCCCCTGGTATGTGCACGAAGTCAGGAGCATGTCTGTGATCAAAAATCTGGGCGATGCGCCTGAATATGTCCGGGTAGCTTGTCTTCTCGTGCGGCACCGGCTTGCCGGCACCGCCTGCGGCTGCGATCTCCTCCTCGAGGGTGGCAACGCGGCGTGGATCCATGCTGGGCACAGGATTCTCACCACTCATCGATGCGATCTGGTAAAAGATTGTGCCGTCAGGTGTGGACCAACGCGTGTACTTGATGCTGCCAGTTCGTGATCTGATTTCGTATTCGCCGGTGTCTGCGTGGAACGTTGCAATCCACATTACTCCGGGCGCTTTTTTGAAGAGAGCCTTGATCGCCTTCTCTGCATGAGCTCGCTCATGAGGAGAGATCCCCTGATCACCACTCTGAACGGGGCTGAGTTTGCGCGAACCTGGCGGAATAGCAATCGGAATGTGCCCGAAGTCGATCGGTGGTTGCGGTGCGGCGTTAAACCTTAGCGCTCGACGCTTTCTTGTTACGGCAGATATTGGCATGCTTGGGCAATTATTCCTACGCTCATGCGTAAGTATGTTGTTCAATGACCGAACGTGGCCTGCTCAGGACACCATTTTATTCCATTGATGATTCCCTCCCTGCTCATCAGAAGAAAAAGCACTTCGAAATATTAGCCGCAAGTTATGGATTTGTAAGGTGTCTGTAAAGGCGTTGGTCACGAAAATTCAGGCGTCGGATCAGGATTCGCGCGCCTAAGGGGCAGGTGCAGTTTAATGACGATGATGCTGGCAGAGGAGCTTAGCCACGGTCTTCGTACACCGCTAACGAGCGTCGTTGGATTTGCCTGCACGTTGATTGAGAATTGGGAATCATTCGATGATGATCAGCGCTTGGTATTCCTTCGATTGGTGTATGAGGAAGCACTTCGACTATCTCACTCGATTGAGCTTGTAGATCGTCAGATTTATGAGTCAATTGCCGTGGATGGCGCTCGCTCTGGTGAGCTTAAGCTGTCGCAGAGCTAAGCCGATTTTCACCATTGAATGAGTATCGAGAGCGCAATGCAGCGTGTTGGTGACTTTGATGCACTGACTGGCGGCACGTCGCAGTCTGCTGCGGCGGCGATTGAACGTGCGCCCGAAAGCGTCAGTGCAGCGCCAGCAATGCCAGCTACAGGCTTGCCTCAAACGAGTTCAGCGGTAATGCGCAGCTCATTTGATGCCATGCTGGTCAAGGCTCTGAGCGAATCACCAGTTGGCGGTTCGACCTCATCTTTTTCTGCCTCTACGGATCCCGCCACTGGCCTGCCTCTACTTGAGGTTGACGGACTCGGCGCTGTCTCTTACCAGGGAGCAAACGGCGGCATGGGGATGGGAGTACCAGCAATGGGTGCCTACGGAGCACCTGGAGCCTCAATGCCTGGCGCGGCTATGGGTGGGTATGGAATGCCCACAGGGATGATGCCTGGTACAACTATGGGCGCCTATGGAATGACCGGATCGATGATGCCAATGATGCCTTACGGCGCGTTCGCACCGGGGGCAGTGGGAATGCCATTTGGCTACCCTGGAGGGAGCCCGGGCATGACGATGGTGGCGATGGCGCAGCGTGAGGTTGGTCAACGAGAGAGTCCTCCCGGCTCTAACAACAGTGAGCGGATAGCTATGTACCGCACAGCAACAGCTGGCGCGGCTGATACTCCTGGCCCATGGTGTGCATACTTCGTCAGCTGGCTGGCCAAGGGAGCAGGTGCACCTGTCGGAGACAGTGGCCAAGGCATTGGCTACGTGCCGACGCTCGAAGCCTGGGGTAAATCCTCGGGTAGATTTTTTGCCAACGGAGCGATGCCTCCACAACCCGGGGACATCGTAATTTTCAATCGCGGCGGCGGAGTTTCTGATCACACGGGCATCGTAGAGTTCGTTGGCAGCGATGGCACGGTCAACACAATAGAAGGCAATTCAAGCGATATGGTAGCCAGACGACATTATCCGGCTAGCGAGGCAACCATAATTGGATTTGTCAGACCCTGAAGACAGGGGAGGTGAACGCAGTGGCTAACCTGCAGTGGACTCCAGATTTTCATCATCCTGGCGTATCAGTAGTAACGTCTGACTCACCTGCGGTACTCGCCGCTGTTCCGCAAACACTCAATCGCGCCATGTGCCAACCTGGCGATGCTATGGCAGTGTGGGCACTACACCCACACGAGCAGGATTCGTTGGCCGACGTTTCATACTCGTCAGAACGCTCTGAGCTGGGAATGAACGCCCAGGTTCGCGTGATGGAACTTGCCAGACCACGGCAACAGAACGTCGTTTGGATTGATCGCTACCACTTGCTGGCCAGCTCGGCAAACCCTGAGGTCGCCCATCGCCTCCTAGGTCTGTACGTTGGGAGCCCCGGTGAGATTGCCATCTATGTTCATCATCCGTCTGTCACTGCACAGGTGGTGGCTTCTTTAGACGCATTTCCAAATGCAGGTGGACGAGATTGGTGCAATTCACTGCTGGTATCTCAGTGTCGTTGGGCGGTTCATTACACCAAGCAGCAGCCAGGTGCCGTAAGTGTCGCAATTGCACCTGCGTTTATCACAATGTTTGATC
>CAYTTD010000309.1:0-3127 GCA_964440595.1 uncultured Gaiellales bacterium | reverse complement strand
CAACCACCACCACATCCAGGAAGGAGAAAGCTGGAGGAGAGGCGCCCGCCAAGGTCGAGGATGAGAAGGCGAAGAATACAGAAGTAAAAACTGGTACAACCGGGCAGGAAGATCCTGAAACCACAAAAGATCAAAGCCAGCAAACCGGTCAAGATACCGCAAGGGCATCACGCCTTGCTCCATACCCAACACTCGAGGAAGAGCTAATTTCCGCCTCTAACACCTGGTTGGCTGTGAGCGCCAAGAGTCCCTTCAGAAAGACCGATAAAGTGGATTCATTGCCAGGAGTCGCTACATCAGCGACCTACGGTACCGACGGTAGCCGCGAATGGGCATGGGCTGGCGCAAGCCTTTCCAGTTGTGAGCTTGATTCACAGATACTCTTTGTGAAGGAACCTGACCAGGACTGGGCAGTGAAGGGTGACATTCACTGCGCTGGCGACATAGGCCCGGCATGTGAGGAGACCCCCGATGCCATGAGGGCAGTCTGGTATGGCCCGGCATTTGCCGAGAGTTGTCAGTGGGGTGACATCACATCGCCGGAGCTTGACTCAACGGCTGAGGGCCTTTGCACCGGAGTTGATGACGTAGGTACGTTCTCGATTGAAGGGCGCACCCAAGTGACATGCGGGCATGCGATAGAGCTTTACACGAACTTCCTTTATTCGAAGAAGGCAGGAGGTAGTTGGAAGTGCACCAACGACGAGTCTGGCTCTCAAGGCGTTCTTGCGGTGTGTTACTCGCCTTCAAGATCGGACTTTGAATCTGCACAGAGCAAATTCAAAGTCATTCAGAAGGTGTGATTGGTCGCGCCGGAAGTGGCCACTCATCTGCCCTGAGTCGGACGCAACAGCAACTAACCGATGTATCTCACACGGGATCACCAGCATCATTGTGTGCATGAACACAACTCCATCCACATTTCGTTTCTTCGAACAAAAAACCGGCGCATTGGGCTTCAGCCAGAAAACCAAAGGATTCATGGTTGATGAAGCTGGTGCGGTTACCGCAGTGAAGACTTCTTCTTACTCGCTTCCACTGCCGGCACCAGGGCTGCCTTCCAAGACGTTTGAATCAACGAAGCCGGTAGATACCGCGAGCGCTGGAATCACCGACGCCATCGAGGCGTTAGTGACGCTGACCAAAGAGAACGGAATCACGATGGTTCAGATCAATGATGGCGAATACATCAATTGGGGAGTAGCTGGAGAGAAATTCCTAAAAGGTGGGCGTCTCGCCAACGCGCCTCAGCCGGTTCGTGATGCAGCAGAGGCGGCCCGCAGCATCAACGCTGCCATCTGGTAAAAGCAATCGCGTTCAGCCAGGGTGCTGGGTAACGATTCAGCCCTATAGGGTAATACCCACTGAATGTGTAGTCAGTTGTCATTGGTTGAGATGGACGAAGAGAGCGCCAGGTCGCGTGCTGCGTTCAACAATACCTTCAACCGCATTTGGCCGCGGTTTGCCCTCAGCGATCGGGAATTTGAGCACGGTTTGACGAAGTCCGGGCCGGCCAGGCGCTGGATTGTTTACTCGAATCCCGAGGGTGTGTTGCCTCAAACAATTCCGGGTGGAGACGGCGTTCTTCATGAGACAGGTGTTGGTGGTGAAGGCAAGCCGGTCCCAGATGCAGTGATGGATCACGGCTTTCCTGTTGGCGTGCTTGTCGTTGAGCGAATGACCTGGAGTTCTGACGACGAGCCGCCAATTGCATTTCTTCTGCTTGAGGATGAGTACGCTACACGTGAAAACTATTTGTGGCTTTTGCATCCTGTAGGTGAGTTTGCGCGTGAGCATGGCTTTGACGACCTGCGGGTTCTGCTTTGGGAAGATGAGGATGTTCATCTTGATCTGCTTGGATCACTTGACGGATGGCAGGAGATCGAGCGAGATCACACCGTGTCTCTGGACCTGAAGAAGTTCAAGACCGGAGTTCACTGGAAGGTCATGGACATGCTTGAGCTTCCGGCCGGCATCAAGATGGCAACGCTCGCAGAGCGTCCGGATCTGACGCAGGAAGCCCACGATTGTTACTCTGAGGCCGTTAAAGACATTCCTGGATCATCAGAGCAGGTACCCGAGGATTTCGATGATTGGATCGAGGAGTTTGAAGGCCCCAAATACAGGCTGAACGCGGTGTTTCTCGCTATCAAAGGCGACAGGGTGATTGGCATCAGTGATCTGGAGTTCTCAGATACGAGCATGTCTGCCTGGCATGGATTCACGGGGGTTAGGCGAGAGTGGCGCAATCGCGGAATCGCCACCTACCTGAAGTCTCACGCGATCCGCCATGCCGTTGCAATTGGGCTTTCGGAGCTTTCGACTGAAAATGAGAGTCGCAATATTCCAATGAGGCACATAAACGCCAAACTTGGGTTCGAGCCGACAGTTGACAGCATGTTGTATCGCGGGCCGATCTCATCTTTTGACCAGCTTTGGTATGCTGCCCGAACCGCGCGGTGGCTGTAGCTCAGTTGGTAGAGCCCTCGGTTGTGGTCCGAGTGGTCGTGGGTTCGAGTCCCATCAGCCACCCCTTTTTGTTGCCGGTGCCGTGCGTATGCTAAATTCCTAGTCACATTACCTGCGGGCGTAGTTCAACGGTAGAACCCGAGCCTTCCAAGCTCGTGATGGGGGTTCGATTCCCCCCGCCCGCTCTAATCTGCGATTAGAGCGCTGGTAGCTCCGCTCCCAGGCCTCGTCACTCGTCAGAGCGATCACAAGCAAGCTTGCATCGCTCTTCCTCACTGCCAGGCGTGGAGAGAATCAGTCGGCTTCCGCCGCTCGGTCATTCAAGCAAGCTTGATGACCCTCGCTCTAGTCGCCGGTCGATTCCCCCCGCCCGCTCTAATCTGCGATTAGAGCGCTGGTAAATACAGTCGCCGGTCGATTTCCCCCGCCCGCTTTCTTTCGAGCGGATCCCCCTTGCCAGTTTCCTTCCCCTGTGTTGCCATTTACTTGGAACTAGCTGTGGAAGGGGAGTTCACCATGTCAGAAGTGTTGCCTGGTGCAGGTGGAGTATCGACGGGAATTTTTGCGAGAGGCCGTGGGGACTTTCCTCCGGATGGTCCGACGACGAACCCACCGGATGTAAATGTTCCGCCCGATGCAAGCGATTCTCCATACTTCC
>CAYTTD010000308.1:0-3142 GCA_964440595.1 uncultured Gaiellales bacterium | reverse complement strand
CAATGATGAATCCTATGAACATGCCGATTATTCCGATGAACAGCATCATCAATAGAGAAAGAACCATGCCCACGCCTGCCATGATGTAGAGGATCTCAACCTCGCGCAATGGAATGTTTGCCATCTCCAGCAGGAATCTCAGACGTATGAATAGCTTTGAGCGACCGAGAAATGTCTCAGTTGTCTTGAAAAGTGGATTCAGGAAGGCTGTTGACTTGGTCCTTTTTTCTTTGCGCTCGATATCTATTCGCTGCTGTTGTACCTCTGTGTAGGACTTGATTCTTTGTGAGAGGTTCAGTCGGTTCTTCTTTCCACTTCGTCCCATCCAATAGAAAGCGAGTAGTAGGCCAAATGGAAGCGTCGCGATAAGTGCGCCAATTGGGCCATCAGGTAGAGGTACGAGCCCGTCTGAAGTTTTTACCTTCTCTGGTTCGGTGTACTTTGTTGACCCGTCGGCGTTGGTGAATGAAGGCGTTGAGTAGCTGAATGTTCCAACCTGGTCATCGACTTCTAGCAAAACCTCAACCTTTGAAGAGGATGGTTGGCTTGACCG
This sequence comes from uncultured Gaiellales bacterium, assembly GCA_964440595.1. Lineage (GTDB taxonomy): Bacteria > Actinomycetota > Thermoleophilia > Gaiellales > SKUG01 > CAYTTD01. The sequence goes on along the minus strand of CAYTTD010000308.1, from coordinate 2,589 downwards.
ATACTCGAGCCAAAAGCCGCGTAGCAATGTCGTGCCTAGCTCCTCAAACAGAGGCTTGAGCTCAGTCGTTGAGGCGACTTCGTAGGGCTTGCCTCCGGTGGCATTAGCCATGCTGGCAATTGAGTCAGGAGAAAAATCCTTGCCCTTGATGCCAACAGAGTGAATTTCTACATCGCTCTCTCGTGAGACATCAATTACATCCTGTTCTGATGCCTTGCTTCCAACGTCAGCGCCGTCTGACAGCAGAACTACTATGTTTCTTGTTGAATCCTCGGGAAACGAATTTGCTGATTCTATGAGTCCATCGTATAGAGCTGTGCCTTTGCTGAGCTCAAGTCCGCCAATCTCTTCCTCAATCTTTTCCTTGTCGGTGGTGGGGGAGAGAATCTTTTCTGACTCTTTGCCGAATGCGACTATTCCGATCCGGTCACCGTCTCTGGCCTGGTCAACCAACTCAAGTGCAGCCGCCTTTGCGGCCTCAAATTTCTCTCCTCGCATGCTGTCAGAGGCATCGATTGCCAATATGAGTACTGGCTTTGGGGCGGTCTCGCGCATGCCGATTCGTCCGTTGTTGACAGCCACGTTGCGAATCTCTTTTATCTTGCCGTTAACCGACTCCAATAGCGTGACCTTGGGCAGCTTTGTTGACTTCGAGTTAACGCTGAAGCCAAGCCAGACGTCAGGGTAGTGCTTGGTATCAATCTCGGTGATAGTGATCGTGCCATCAGACTTCGAATCACTCTTTGATACGTCATTCTTTGCGGCCAGTGCTGGTGCCGCAGCGATAAGCGCAGACGCAATAAGTGCAACCAATGTTTGAACTAGACGAATCATGCGCCCTTCCTTAGTCCGCCTGATCCGCTGCCGAATGCGCCGCCTCCGCCGATTCTGCTGGAAGCACTGTCGTCGTTTGAGAAGAATGAGACAGGTATTACAACTGCATTTTGGGCAAGCTTGTCCAGGAAGCCCGGTTTGATTCCAGTCATGGATAGCGGGCCGAGCAGCTGGGTCGTTCCTCCTGCTTCTGCACCTTCCTCATCTGGCTTTGCGATGAAAATATCTTGCAGGGTAATGATGTCGCCCTCCATCTTGCCCACCTCTGTTATGTGGGTAATGCGGCGTGAACCGTCCACAAGTCGTGAGACCTGAACGATCAGGTCTACTGCACCTGCAACCTGCTCCCTGATGGCGCGAAGTGGCAGATCGACACCTGCCGTCAGAACCAGAGTCTCAATTCGGCTGATTGCCTCACGCGGGTTGTTGGCGTGAATGGTTGTCATTGATCCGTCGTGGCCGGTGTTCATTGCCTGAAGCATGTCGACGGTCTCAGGGCCACGGCACTCACCGACGACAATTCGATCCGGACGCATTCGCAGACAGTTTCTGACGAGATCGCGAATCGTGATTTGACCCTTGCCTTCAATGTTTGCCGGGCGTGACTCAAGTGTAATCACGTGCTCCTGCTTGAGCTGAACCTCAGCGGCGTCCTCAACGGTGATGATTCTGTCGCCACCTGGTATTGCTGCGCTTAGCACATTCAGAGTTGTCGTTTTACCCGAACCGGTTCCACCGGAGATGTTGATGTTCAGTGCGCCGCGCACGCACAGCTCAAGAAACTGGGCGGCCTTGGGGCTGAGCGTGCCAAACTTGATCAGATCCTCCATCTTGAGAGGGTCTTTTTTGAACTTTCGAATGGTGAGGCAAGAGCCTTTGACTGCCAGCGGAGGAATGATTGCGTTAACGCGGCTGCCATCAGGAAGGCGCGCGTCAACCATTGGGCTTGATTCGTCGATTCGCCTGCCGACCTGCGACACGATCTTGTCGATTATTCGCTCCAGGTGCGGCTCGTCAACGAATCGGGCATTTGAGAGCGTTAGCTTTCCCTTGCGCTCGATGTAGATCGTTCGGTGGTTGTTCACCATGACTTCCGACACGGTGTCATCGCGTAGAAAGGCGTCGATCGGGCCGTATCCGAGAATGTCGTCAGTAATCTCTGTGATTATCTGCTGACGCTCCTGCCTTGTAAGAGGGGTAGCGTCTTCAGCCATGATCTTGTTCACGGCCTCAAGTACAATGCCAGCTAGTTCGTCACGGCTGGTTCCGCCACCGTCCCTCTCTGAGCGAAAAAGGCTTGGGCCGACGGTTTGTATGACCGTCTTATGGATCTTTGTCTTGAGTTCGATAAACGGGTCAACCGTTGCATCCTTCTCTTCCTGACCACCAGTATCACTAGAGCCTTTGGCAGGCTGATCGATGTTCAGTGATTGAAGTCTGCTATGCAGTGACATTGTCTATCTCCTGTGTATTTCCTGTTGCTAACCTAGACACCTGACAATTGCTGTCTGCGTCAGGCAGCGGCTTCATCCTCTTGCGGTTTTCCGTCTTCGGCGCTGAACTCCCACTCGCCCAGCTCTTTCTGGGTTCCTACGGGTACCAGTTCTTCTTCATCAACCATGTCTGCTTCGCCGTCGTTTTTCGACTTCTTGCCTCGACGCTTTTTGCTTTTGCGGTCTTCCTTTGCAGATTCGGACTCTGCAAGCTCCTGTTGCTGCTTCTTGAGCCTCTTTTTGTCTTTTCTGCTCATCTTGA
>CAYTTD010000307.1:0-3145 GCA_964440595.1 uncultured Gaiellales bacterium | reverse complement strand
AGGCACGGGTTCGTCCCAACAAAGGTACCAAATGCGACATGGATATTTTAGCATTAGCTTAGTGTGATTGGCTTTCAGTTTTTTGGTGACTCCCTGATTGGGGAGTGTTTCAGACGGTTGGTTTCAGGTGGGAGGATTCCGAGGGAATCTTTAAGCTTCTCATCAGAAAAATCATACTCTCCGAGCATGTTGATATGCGCCCATGACATAGGCGAGTGAACCGCGATCATATTGCGGATCTTGTGTGCGGTCTCTAAATCTTGAGCCTTTTCGATCTGGCGGGCGAGGTAGAGATAATTCCAACAGATGATGCTATTTTTGATGAGACGGTTGCAGCTTTCCGCGATCTCCTGTTCTTCTTTTTCCGCCTGCGTGAATTCACGAGGGTTGCCGACGGCGACGGCGCGGGTGAACCGATTGGCCAGTTCGACCTTGTTGAGCTGTTTCTCAATTGCCTGTCGCAGATCTACATCATCGACATAACGGAGGATGAAATCGGATTTGATGATCTGGCCGAAAGCTTTGAGCGTCTGGTAAAGCGCGTGCTGACGAGAGTAGGAATTGAGACGTCGGAAGATATCCGAGGCGGTGTTCTCCTTGAGCTTGATGGTGGCAACCAGCCGCAAGAGATCGTCCCAGTTCTCGCGTATCAGAGTGTCATTGATGTAATTATCCGGCGCGATTCTCCAGCTCTGGCGGGCGTTGCGGTCATGGCCGCGAAACAAATAGAGGCGCTGTTTGCCAATCCCCTTGATGCGTGGCGCAAAGGAAAAACCCAGAAGGTGGGTCAGACCAAACACGGCCTCGGTATAGCCATGCGTGTCGGTTGAGTGGATGTCGCTCTTGACCACATCGTTGTGCATGAGGCCGTCAATGACATAGGCACTTTCACGGTCTGCAGCACTGATGATTAGCGAATGCCACAGGAAATGTCGCTCATCGACGAAGGTGTAAGCGGAAACGCCTTGTCCCTGCCCGAAATATTTGAATGAGCGGCTGGCATGCAGGGAATCGCCGCGCACCTCGAATTTCTGGCCGTCACTGGCGGTATGGAGCGTACCAGCCTCTCGGCGGTAAAGATTGGACAGTTCCATCTGATCCATTGCTTTGACTACGGAGTCATTGGCGACGCGAAGATTGTCGAGGGAGAATCGCCAATTGACGGCGTGTTCCAGCCCACATTCGGTGATGCGCGAGGAGATCCGAGCCATTTTTCGGATACCGATGCCACAACCCAGCCCTATAATCCCGGCTAGCAATACGGGATGCGAGGTTGTTTGCCGGATATGCGTTTGCTGCCAGTGTTCGAAAGCCCCCAGCATGCCGCAGTGATTATTAATGGTTTCCAGCACCTGCGCCAATGGCACATCATGCCGTTCGGGAAACATTGTCCCGAGCGTGTCGGCTTCATCTGTGTCGAGCGCGGGCGTAGCAATGTGGAATACTCCGTCGGTGCGGAATTTCAGATGCAGGTTGCCGGGAACGCGGTCATTCGTTGCCTGGTATTGCGTGTAAAGCGCCTTGTCTAGTTTTGCCAGAACGGGCGTTGGGTCAGCGAATTCAGTAAGTCCAGACCGTTCTAGAAGATGGTTTTTTTCCTGCATCCATCGCTTGGGATCGATCAGATAGGAATCCATCGGGCGGTATTTATAGGATCGAGCAAGGTTCAGATCGCCGGATTTTAAGGTGCAGGTGATATGTTGGAATAGCAAGACCTTGTAGAGTGAGGGGCGAAACGTCCCGTCCTCGCGGGTCAGCGCCGCTCGTTCATTGGCATCAAGAAAATCGATTGGCGCACGCTCATTGATAGCGCCATCACAATCCCTGAAGTGGTCGATTGCCGCGAACAGTCGTGCGGCGCGGTCACTTGATTGGAAGTTAAGTGCCCGCAGGATAGGGTTGAGCCGGTTCTGCAACCGCAGGGAATGTTCTTCCAGAAGATCATGCCAGCTTCTATCCTGCCCGGAGATTTCCAAATCGGCTTTGAGACGTTTGAGTGTACCGGTTCCACCGCGATCCAGCATCGCTCGAATAGCAGCAACTTTCTGCGCATCCGACAGGCTGTTGTCGTCGGTTAAAGAACGAATGTCTCGTATCAAACCGGAAACCGAGGCCTGGAGTTCCCGAGCGAGGGTTTGGAACTGTTCCTGTTGTGCCATGCGGTTCTCCATCAGCCTTTCCTTGTATTCACGCGAAGCGGTTGTCTGGAAGGATGCCATGACACTGAACCATAGATCGACCAGATTATCCTGCATACGGAAAAATTGATGTGCGATGAAAGCGGCGGCGTGTATGTACCGGTCGTTGGCCTCACGCCGCTGTATCTGAAAAACCTCGGATTTCATGACACTGCCTGCATAATAGCGGATACCAGCGATACCGAGATCAAGAACCGAAAGGATACCTTCAAGCTGGCTGTAAAGCACTGCTAGTATCTCAAAATCCGAAATGCTCTCTTTGATACGCGTCGGTTTTGTGGATTGTGACAGTTTTTTGAGCAGGGTCAGGCGATAGCGGTTCTGATCGTCTGACGCAGTGAATAGCTCATCCAACAGCGTTCTCGCCTCATAGGTCAGATGAAAGTCCATCAGCACAACTAATTCTATTTTTCGTTCCTGTAGACCTGCACGGATCATATCCGTCAAACTGCGCACAGTCGGAACCTGTATCCGACGTTGAATGAGGAAATCGATGCAACGGTCAAAAATTAGCCGGGGCTTGAGATGCATCCGCGCCATCGTAATGATCTCAACGGACAAGACTTTTTTCGCCGCCTCGTCAAAAGGTGAAAAACCATAGAAATCAAGAATAAGCTGCTGATGCCGTTGGCGTGTGCGGTCAGGATAAATTCTAGCGGATACGTCATCATAACCCAACTGGTTGGCAACATAAGCGACATCACGAGACTCAAAATCTGTAGGTGCAAAAAACCGCCGTGTCGCTCGGAAGTACCCACAGCTCACCAGAAAACCAACCTGGTGATCGGCGCTGCGTATATTCTGAGCCATATCCAGCAACGCTCTTGGCAGCGCGAAAAACTTCTTTCTCTCACAATGATTAAATAAAGGCGGCTTGGAGAAAGCCTCCTGTTCACTCGCAGTAAGAATGCGCATTCGGGGCATGAAAGACCTTTGGCTAGATGTCC
>CAYTTD010000306.1:0-3147 GCA_964440595.1 uncultured Gaiellales bacterium | reverse complement strand
ATGATGCAGGCGGAACGCGGTGCAGAGCTTCCTCGCCTTCTCGGGTTCATCAAGTCGGAGGAAATGTGGCCGTGGCTGGAGCACGACGCGAGCAAACTCATCCGCACGCACTTGCGGACAATGGCGCCTGATATTGAGATCACCAGACGTTTGGGCTCGGTGAATGGCGAAGAGACCTGGGTTCGCTTGGGCGAAGAGCAAAACGCAAAGCTTCGCGCTATTGAGTCCGCCGTGGATTCGAAGGGCAAACCCAGGGATGAGAAGTGGAAGGCCAAGGAACGGGAACGGGTGCAGGCCGAGTTCGACCGGGCGAAGCTGAACCTCGAGACCATTATCAAAAGGCTTCGGCATCAGCATGGACTGCCGACCAACCCTGACGGTATGGCGTATCGGATGGGCAAGACGGCGATGAGCCTGAACGTGCTGCGCTATATGGGCGGCGTTACGGTCTCGTCTGTGCCGGACCTTGCGAGGCCCATCATGCGGTATGGGCTGCTCAAAACGTTCCGCCACGGTTTCATTCCGCTCATAACGAACATGAAGCGGATACAGATGTCGAAGCGATTGGCTCAGCAGAGTGGTGTGGCCGTCGATGCGTTTATCAGCAGTCGGGCGCACGCTGTGCTTGACGTGATGGATGATCTCGGGCGCGGTTCGAAGTTCGAGCGTGGGGTTGAATATCTGTCCGGCAAGCAGGGCATCGTTGCGGCGTTCAGTTACTGGACCGATGCAATGAAAACGCTTACGGCGTCGGTGGCAAACGCTACGCTGATGGACGGCATTATGGAGGCGGCAGAGGGGCGGCTGAGCGCCAAGGCCCGTACGTTCCTGGCGGAGAACGGCATCGATGAAGACACGGCCTTGCGGATTTGGGATGAGGTTCAGAAGGGCGGCGCTACGAAAGTCGATGGAGTATGGCTGCCGAACCTTGAGGACTGGTCGGATGAAATCGCCATTCGAGGGTACAAGACGGCGCTCGCTCGCGAGGTTGACAATCTTATCATCACTCCCGGAGTGGAGCGGCCAGCCTGGATGACCGCTTCGACCGCGGGACGGATGATCGGCCAGTTCAAAAGCTTCGCTTTTTCGTCCACGACTCGGACGTTGCTGGCGGGACTGCAGCAACGGGATATGGCTTTTGTCAATGGTGTGGCGATTTCGCTTGCACTCGGCGCACTTTCGTATTACCTTTACGCTGTTGGTCGAGGCGGAGAGCGTTACGAGGAAATGATGAACGCTGGGCCGGAGAAGTGGGCTGATGAGGCGATTGCCCGCTCGGGCCTTCTCGCCGCGTTTGGCTTGGGCCAGGACCTTCTTTCCCGCATCCCGGCGACAGCGCCGATAGCGTCTTTCAGCGGCGGACGCACGACACGCCGTGGAGGGGACGATTTGATTGAGGCCCTGCTCGGGCCGACATTCGACATGGCGGGGCAAGGGGCGAAGGTACTTTCCGGCCTCGATGATCCTACGCAGTCGACCGTTCACGCCGCACGACTGCTGACACCGTACCAAAACGTGACGTTGCTGAGCCGACTTTTCGACAGTATCGAGAAGTCCGTGCCTGTTCCCGAAAGGCGAAACTGATGACTGTTGAAATCCAAACCAGGTCGGTGGTGCATATCGGCAACGACATTGCTGATGAGTTCAGTTTCGAATTCCAGCTCCTGGACGAAGAGTTTCTCGAAGTCTATCTGCGTGACAATTCGACGGATGTGGAGACGCTACTCGAAGCCAGCGTATACTCTGTCACTTTCACCGATGACGGCGGAACTGTGACGTATCCATTGAGCGGTTCACCAATTTCATCTTCAAATTCTATTATCATTAAACGAACTGTACCTTATACGCAAGAAACAGAAATCAGCAATCAGGGTGGTTTTCAACCAAACGTCATTGAAGAACAGCTCGATCGCATTGTTATGCAAATTCAGCAACTCGCTGATGACGTCGTACGCTCTGTGAAAATGAAAACCGGCATAACTGGTTTTCAAGTACCACCGCCGACTGCTGACTTGTACCTTGCTTGGAGTGGCGACGCTACACAGTTGGTGAACAAAGCCATTGCTACACTCGGTGATGTGCAAGTTAGTGGCGATAATACGTTAAGTTCCACTGATCCACTGACCGTTTCTACCGTTGAAGCGGTTAAGCAACATCTTGTCGCTGGGTATCAGCCCCTTGACAGCGATTTGACGGCGATTGCGGCACTGACGACAACAGCGTTTGGCCGTGCTTTTCTTGCAATGGCGGATGCCGCAGCGGTTTTGACGGCATTGTCGCTTACATACGCGGCGAAGCTTGATACAGAAGACCAGACACTGGCCGGCGGGGCGCGCGTCACCTCGAAGGACCTCGGCACGGTATCGAGCGGCACGCTGACGCCGGACCCAGGCGACCGGCCGCTGCAGCACTACACCAACAACGGCGCGCACACGCTGGCGCCCGGCGCTAACGCCGGATCGTACCTGCTCGACATCACCAACGGCGCGTCGGCCGGCGCGATCACCACTAGCGGATGGACGAAGGTCGTGGGCGATGCCTTTACTACGACCAACGCGCACAAGTTCCGCTGTGCGTGCTCGGTCGGCAACGGCGGCTCGCTGCTTATCGTCCAGGCGCTGCAGTGATGGTCGCGTTCTACGTCCCCCCTGCGGGGTTCATGCCCGCTCTCACGTCTGTCTCATTCTATAATTCTGCGACCGATCCGGGGAACGCGACCGGCAGTCTCTCGCTCCCGGTGGGCGTCCGTTCCGGTGATGTTGTCATTTTGATCGCCCGCGATGAGTACACTTCCTCGCCAGCTCCATCAGTTGGATTGCCAAGCGGTTATACACAGATTGGGACATTTGAAATTGGATGGTCACGATATATTTATTCTTGGCGTGTTTTATCTAGTGGTGAAACAACAATACCTGAATATACTAATAGTCCAAATCCAAAAGCACATACAGCACGTATTGCCTTTGTCTTTCGACCGAACTTTACACCAAAAGCAGTATCTTCTTCAGGATTTCAATCAGAAGCAACTCATAATAATCCTGCTTCACAAGTAATTGCATCTGGAAGTGGTTCTACTCCATTAGTGGCAATTGCAACATGGTGTAACGATAACGGTCCTGCGGTTTCTCCTCGCACGTCATCCCCATC
>CAYTTD010000305.1:0-3159 GCA_964440595.1 uncultured Gaiellales bacterium | reverse complement strand
CTACTCCCGTAACGGATTTTTCATTTGCCGAGACAGCCCCTGGCATGACCAGCGCTTCAATGGGCCCTTACTACGTGAACCTCACATCAACAAGTGGTAACTGGGCAGCACTAGCAGATGTCACAACAACTTTCGAGTACGCAACCACCGGAGCCACAATGCCGTCAAGTGCGATAGAAGTACAGGGAGTAGACCAGGGTGCGGGATGGGCAAATCTCGGTTCCACAGTAAACCTTCGCAACAACATAATTAATTCGACTTTGAATTCCGGGGCAATTTACATGAGATTCAGTCCGCCAGCAGGGCAGGACAGCGGCGTGTATGAGGGCGTCATTACTTTGACCGCCACAACACTGTGACTGTTCAGCGACGCGCCGCATACTTGAGTATGCGCTTGGCCTCTCTAACACCGGACAAGTATCCGCCGTGAACGGTTGACGGGAACCTCGGGGTCGTTGCCTCGCCTGCAAAAAGTAGCCGTCGCCCCACTGGCTCCCCGATCGTGCGGTAAAGCGCAGGAGTGCCCCCCACCGTCATGAAGCTGTATGAACCATAAGCAAATCGATCACTGCTCCACTTCCACGTCATGGCCTCAACCGGGTCAGGAACATCGCTACCGATCGCCTCACGAAGCGCCTCCATCCCCACAGCCTCCGCCTCCTTAAGCGGGAGCTTCTCCCAAGCTCGCGCAGCGTCGCCAGTGATTACTCCCTCGATGACGTTCTTTCCGTCCCCTTGGGCGTACCGCGTACCCCACTCGATGAAGGGCTTGCCCGCGCTACGAACTGCGACCAGAGGGTTCGCCTCAGCTGGCCAGAACCGCTTGTCAAATCGAAGGGCGAGCTTGTCGACCGTTCCCATGCCGAGATTGTCGATGGCCTCAAGCTTCGTAGCGGAAAGAGGCGGATCAAACTCGATCGACTCCTTCTTCAAAACGCCGAGTGGAACGGTAACGATTACCCGATCTGCCTCCAGAGTGCCCTTACCTTCAATCTCAACCTTGACGCCCTTTGATGAATGCCTGACCTTCCTCACCACAGCTCCAAGCTCAACATCGATCCCTTTGGCGAGCCTCTTTGGCACTTGGGCGTACCCTTTGGGTGCGATGTAGCTCTCGCCTTCGTAGGCTTCATCCTCATCGAGATACCAAAGCGACATCTCGTCAAGATCGATGCCATATTCGACCTCAGTGTAAATGCGACCAATCGTTGATGCACCGGGAGCCAGATCTTCGATTGCATAGTCTGCCAACTGCAGGCCGCGCTCAATGCTCACATCGTTGTCGAGCTCCTCGCGGCCCTCCATCAGAGAATTCCATACCTCATCAAAAAGCTCGGCGTCTTTTTCAACCTTCGAGTCTGAGACCTCTTTACCTTTGTAGTAGGTCCAGGCATCCCCCGAGTCATCCAGCACAAGGCCAACCCCCAGGCGCTTGGCGATTCTGGTGATTGGATGACGTTTATCCTCACCGCCTTCGAGCCAATGGGCACCAAAGTCCACCGGTGCGCCGCCAACAGATGCCGTGAGCATGCGCCCACCTACCCTGTGCTGCGCTTCAATCACCTTTACGTCAAATCCGCGATCATGGAGGTAACGAGCTGCCGCAATGCCGGCGATGCCAGCGCCGACGACGATTACCTTCTCCTTGCCGTAGTTCTTTGGATCGCTTCCACCAATCTCAGGCTCGTCGTATGGGCCGCTCCACGAGGATTTTTTTTCTTTGATCTTTTTTGGAGCTTTGCCACCGCTTTCATCACTCCAGGCACACCCCTGTAACAGTGTGGAGCCAAGTGCAGGAACCACAGCCACAGTTGCGGCGGCTGCACCGCTTTTCTTCAGAAACTGTCCGCGGGTCATGCCGCTTGATTCGACTTCTCCTTCAACCACGTTGCCCTCCAAATCACCTCAACATGAGGATGAACCGGAACCCAACCACGGCACAACTTCGATAATGAATTGTGCGACGCTCAAATCATCGCTCCCGATTTTCCCCCGACTTCGGGAGTCTATACCCTGCGAAACCCCTTGTTCTTGTTCCGAGAATGAGCATCCCTTTGCGCCCTACTCAAGCCTTTGGCATTGCTGGATCCGCCCTTCATCCCGTACCACGAAAACAGCTTCGCGACCGGGTTGCCGATCTGCTTCCCGGGCACGCCGTACCTTTTCTTTCTACGCGCTCGGCTTTTGCAGCGCTGCTCGATGACCTTGGCATCGCGCAGGGTGATGAGATAGCAATGAGTGCGGTTAACATTGGTGATATGTTCAGGCTTCCGGAGGCATTTGGTGCCACGGTTACCCCTATTGAGCTTCACCCGGATTCGATAATTCCGACAGCTGAAAATCTTTTAGCGGCTATTACCGATCGCACTCGGGCCGTGGTGATCTCTTTCCTGTTTGGCTCAAATCACGATATACGCGAGCTCGCTGAAGTTACCAGGAGCGCTGGCATACCTTTGGTGATTGACTGTGCACAAGGCTGGATGCCTGGCACAAATTGGCAACCGCCCGCTGATGCCGATGTTACTTTTTTGAGTTTTGGGCCTATCAAGACTGCAACTACACTGGGCGGCGGCGCAGCCATCTGTAGAGATGCCGAATTGGCGAAGCGTCTCGCCACCATCCAGCGCGAGTGGCCCGTGCGTAATCGATCGACGCATCTGAAGCGGGCGGCCAAGTACACCTGCTTCTCAATTTTTGATCATCCTGCGACCTTTTCCATTCTGCATCGAACGCTGGTGAAGCAGGGGCGCGACCCTGATGTCGTACTGCAGAAGCTCACACATGGATTCTCGGGTACCGAAACGCACGCGGGCCTGTTGCGTGCGATATGCCAACGTCCAGACGCAGGGTTGTTGTCTGCTCTGGCTTACACTCTGCGTCTCAATGCACCACACGTCGACATCCAGCGCAGAGTCAATGCCGGCAATGCCGTGTGCAGTGAACTGACAGGGCGCATACCGACTGAAGCCAGTACTTTCCACGCATGGTGGTTGGTGCCTGTTGCCTGCAAGTCACCGGCCGAAAGAGATTCTCTTCGATCAAAACTTCTCGCAGCCGGCTTCGATTCGCTGCCAATCTGGAGCTCGAACCTGAGGAACATTGGCGAGTCTCCGACGCGCCTTGAAAATGCGTTGCTTCTCCCATCGCTGCATGGCATGG
>CAYTTD010000304.1:0-3161 GCA_964440595.1 uncultured Gaiellales bacterium | reverse complement strand
GCGGAGATGGGCGAGATGTGATCGATTCGCTGGAACCGTGGGTCGAAATCGACACCCCCAAGACTCGACGCAACCATGGCAAGGTCACCACACCGGACCGTCGCCGGTTTCGACGCACTGCTAAGAAGGATCGCGTGAAATGCGGCAAGGGCGAAGACACCGTTATCGCGGACGGCAAAGACAAGGTCGCTGCCGACTGTGAACACGTGACAAGACGTCGTCGATTTCGCCGATGACACCTGGTATTCAATGCTGAAACGTATTCCCATGAAGCAAAACCTCGCCGACTGACCAATAGCGCTCATAAAAATGAGGGCCGCTGGCTAGCCAAATGGTTTCATAGCGTTACGGTGGCTTCTGAAACCCCCATGCATCTTTTTGGCGATAACCATAAAGGGGAGCGTGATGCACAAAGGAATGGGGAGCTCTGGGATTGAGCGCATCAGGTTCACTTGGAAAGACTTTACCTGGAGTTGCTGCATTGGCGACTGAGCCTCGAGCTGCTTCGTTGATTAGAGAGTTGGATCAGACTCTTTCGGCTTTTGACCCTTCGACCAGGAAACAACTCCTGGATATTGCCTCAAATTCCAATGCGGTAGCAGATGCCATACGAGCCGCCGACTGGATCAACTACATGGGTTTTCGGCCGTCGGATGCAGCAAAGGTTTACTCCTCCATCCTGGACGGCACGGCCAGCGCCGACGCTGTAATCGATACATACTGGCGCGCCAGCACACTGAATCGATACCTTGAGCAGCAAGGATTTCCCAGGGTAGCTGACTGGTCGGCAAGAAAGACTGAGCCACTCAAAGACATAGTCACCCAGAACTACTCCCACAAGAACCCTAACGCACCTTATGAATACGACACCGCAAATTGTGTTCCTACTTCTTCTCTAATGGCATTACGAGCCGCCGGATGGGATTTGCCGTTTTCCACCGGAAATGACCAGCAGACAATCACGGCCCTTCGATTGCTCATGTGGCCTGATTCATCCGACACCTCGGGGGTTGCTCATCACATGATGGAAGACGCTCTTGAAACAATGAGAGTACCGATTTCATCGACAAACCATATGGCGCACGTTGTGGATCAGGTTTGGTATTCCGGCGACTCAGCTGTGTTGTCGCTGGATCTGAATTACGCACCGTGGATGCCGCACAGAAAAAGACACTTCTATATCGGTTCTCACGCAGTGGCGCTCAGCAAATGGGGGGATAATCTTGCGATTATGGATCCCTATTTCACGCGAGGTATTAGCGTGTATTCAGACCACCTGGACAGGATGCCCGCTCGAGCGACAATAATCCACCATTCGTAGTGGCGATTTTTTCACAACACGTGACGCGGACTTCAAGCTTGCCATGAGAAATAGCCCTCGCGCTGCACAGATTGAAGGAGTCGCTGTTTCACGACAAGGAATCGCTCACCATCAATGTCAGCAGGCCGGCTCGGGTGACCTTCTCATCCATAACAGCGCGTGCACCCAACGCCACTCGGTCGGCGCCGTTCTTGTTGCCAGGCTGGCCCGCATCGGGCGACATCGACACGCCTGACAGATCCGACGCTTCTGCGAAACTGGGTTCGTGGGTTGGCTCAAAAACATCTTGGGAAGCGGCCGCGACGCAGACAATGCCACGGAGTCTTACATGCTGTCAGGCTACGAAACTCAGACCGAGTACGAGCAGCGTAATGCTGGTTGGGATGGCGACAAGACCTACCAGTCATACGAAACAGCACTTGAAGCGGCGCAAACCTGGCTAAGCGGACGCAGCGAACACGCACAGGTCGAAATCACAGCAATGTCTGGCAACGATGCCAATGTGATCGCAGTCGCCACACAGACAGGAGTCGAGCAGATCTAGCGAAGACTGCAAGACCCGCCCTGAATCTAAACGGGGGCAATCCAGAGAGTCGAGGCCCAGACCGCACAACACCTCACCACAATTCTGGACATTGAGCAGAACCGGCAAGGAAATCGCCTCGATATAGAGATCACAGTGCTTGCAGACTAAGTTACCGGAGTTGTAGACAGAAAAACATTGGGCGCAGGAATCCGTTCAATAAATGGACTTAGCTCTGCCGCGTCTATGCGAATCGTTATTTAGGCATTACCGCACAATCTGACGCTAGCGCAACCTGGCCGCCATTGACACTGTAGCGCGTAACCGCTACCACACCGTAGTTTACCGTCATGAAATTGCCGGAAGGGAATACGGGGAACCGTGAACACCAGAATGCATACGTAGCGGGATCCGCACTCCATACGAGAAGCTTGCTTTGCATCTTGGAAGCGTCGCCGCCCAACTGCGATACTGTTGGATGGTACGTCCAGTTGTAACAGACCTTGCGATTAATCTGAGCGCTTCCGCGCCTTACCGTGGTCCCATAGTTGGCAGATTCGTACGAAGATCCGCAAGATTTATCGACCAACCATGCATCCAGAGAGGCTTTGTGTCCAAGCGACTTGAAGTAGGCCTGCGAAGCCGGGCTCTTGCTGTAAACAAGCTCGCCCGCTGCTGAAGGATCGCTAGGAAACCCCGCAGATGCCGCGCTCGGCAACACCAAAAAAACGACGGTTACGGCAGATATTACGATTCGACGAAGCGAGGATGAGGACGGAAACATAACGGCGAGGGGTCCTTTCAGGGGAGATCTACCCTTCTACCGAAACACATTTTTTGCAGAATGTCAATATGCTATATGAAGCGTGGCACCGTGTTTGCTGCACTCACCATTAGCTACGCAGACTAGAAGTGCCAAAATATTTCGAACGCGAAGTAGATTAGCGAACTGAACCACTGCCCCAATCATTACGAGGGCAGTACTCGTGCCAATCGGCGTTTTCTCAGGACGGCACCGCATTGCGCCGATCCAGCCGCGATCCACATTGAATACTGGAGTACAGGAACATGCGTCATCCTAGAGGGGGTTGAAGAGTGAGTTGAGGTTCGTTGGCTGGATGCCGATACACATTCGGAATGCATCGACACCTGGAGGACGGCAGGGAGAGCCAGTCGACACACCAAAGCCGGATTGCCCTGTAGCGGTCGTGCGGCAATGGTTTTTGGACTCCCCGAAAGAGGTATAACCGAAGCTCATGATCCAAAGCCAGGGGAAGCTTCATGCGCAAGAAATACTCATCGATAATCGCAGCCGTA
>CAYTTD010000303.1:0-3161 GCA_964440595.1 uncultured Gaiellales bacterium | reverse complement strand
CGCCGTTGTCAGCTGCTGCAGCTGCCGTTGATCATGGCTGCATGGTTCTGTCTCTGGAACCGTAGGCTCGCCATATCCGCCAAAGGCAGCTTTCAGCTTCTCACGCACAGGTTCGAGCTCACTTTGTGCGGTTGCAGCAATAAGCGGACCAACAAGGTCAAGAGCCAGCATCAAGGCTTTTGCCTCAAGAGGTGACAGCCGAGCCGGCCTCTCGAACACAGCGCCGTCAGGCCAGGTCTCAACGAGTACGGTGTCTCCTTGAAGTTCAGCGTACATTGCATAAGCGCCTGCACCAAAGTTGATCAGCGTCAGCAGAGACACGGCATCTTCAAGTCCACGGTCATCAAGGCCGTAACGCTCTTTGATTTTATCGGCAGGAACCCGCCCTTCGCCCTTCTCATCACAGGACGCAAGCAGGTCTGCCATGAGTGCCTGCAACATCGCAAATTGCTCGGTTGAAACTACCGGACGCTGGTTGCGTCTTCTCCTTGCAACAGTTTGAGTTGCAGTTGGATCTTCAACAGCTTCTGTGATGACTGGTGCAGCAGCCACTACCGGCGCGCCTTCATGTGCCTCTGCAATTTTGTTCAGGGAAGACAAAACGTCATTAACCAGTTCACCAGGGCCCAGCGGTACGACATGACCATTCATACCGCACACCCAGCTGCTAAGCCATCGAACTCCTGAGTATGCCGTTGTGAACACTGACGAGCCGTCCCGCAGTTTTCGGACCCGACCAGCCTGACCAAAGCTGCGAGCAACCCACCAGGCGGAGTTTGAATCAACATGTAGATCTGCAGTTCCGCCATCTCCACCAAGCTGCCACGAAGGGCGTGTTCTATAGGCTGAAGCGTCGAATTCTTCCGGGATATCGAAGTCGCGTTCCCGGCGACTGGTAAAACGAATGTCGCCACGAATGCGGGTGAGTCTGAAGACACGGATGTCGTTGCGCTCGTGTGAGTGTCCAATCAGGTACCACTGACCACCATTCCAGATCAGCGAATACGGATCGACTACGCGTTCTGCCTCTTCATCCCGGCCCATTGTGTAGTAGTCAAACGTCACTGTTCTACGCCTGGTAATTGCAGTCTCGAGCTTTGAGATGCGGTTTGCCACGTCAGCAGAGTAGTCCGATCCAACAAGTCTGATCGTCGTAGAGGCAAGAGCAGGATCCTGTGCCGGATTCTCTCGTCCGAGAGTCAGGTTCTGCAACGCAAGTCGCAAAGGTTCTGCATAAGCAAACTGACCATCGAGCAGCGAAAGGCATGAGTGTAGTGCAGTCAACTCTTTCTCAGTGAGCTCGAGCGGCGGAAGGAAGTACTGCTTCTCGCTCAGCGTGTAGAGCTCTTCGCCTGTGTCATCGTCGCGGTTTGATTTGAGCGGTACACCAAGCCCAATAAGCTCGGTGCGATCAGCATAGAAGCGGCGGGCAAAGGCATCATCCTTCATCTCCGAGTAACCTTCAACCGACTCTCTGACGTCTCGTGCCGTAACTGGACGGTTCATCGCCATCAGATAGCTGACCAACGACAATTGCCTTACCAGTTTGCCCTTTTCAAGCGACATAACCTGACCTCCCAACCGGTCTAATATTGTAACTGAACATGCTCGACGTAGTTCGCCCCAATACGAACCGTCGAAACACCCACACAGTCAGGAATGGTATCTGGTTAGCACTTGCTTCTGCGAGCAATTCAGAAAGCGAATCAAAATACTTACCCGCAGTTTGCGAAAAATAAAACCCAGATCACCGACAAAGCTAAATAAGCGCTTGAAGGTTCAGGCTACGATAGATGCAAGGTGCTGGTGCGATGGGCAGAAGTGTGAGTCAGGCAGAGGTGTTCTCTGGCAGTTCTTGCCCTTGCGTGTCTGTGCCCTGCACCTGAGCATTGCGCCTTCGGTGATCGCGCGCTCCTGTTCAGCCTCAAGAAAGTCAACAGCAGCTTTCAGATACTGGTCAACAATGTGGTAAACCCTCTCCTGAACCTGAATCGGAAAGTAGTAACGGATATCGGAGAAAAGGCTCTTTGCCGGATTTGCAAAGTATCTGCTGTCCTTGGCAAGCCGTTCAACGGTTGATTCGCACGAAGTAAGAACCCTGCGCCTCGCGTCTGCGATTGCGGCATCGTTCTCTCCGGTAATCATTTCTCGTGTTTCAAGATATATTGCTCGACTGAACCTGTACATCAACTGCCTCGTATCAGACGTGTCCCTGGATTTACGCCAGAAAACAACGCTCCCCCGCATTATCTGTTTCAGTTCGAAACACCGACAGCCCTGTTCTGTGTCAGTGAATCCCCCTCATATACAAATGTACGGGTTTTTCAGTTTCTGGCAAGACACTTTGTGTGCCTCAGGCAAAGTATGGCCTATTTCGAGTTGCTTGCCTGAAAAACCAAAGGCACCAAGGCCGCGCCCGGCCATTGGGCAGGTCTGACTATGCCCTGACCGGGCGCACATACGCGCCGGTGTAGCCCTTCTTCTGAGCCTCCTTCAGCCCAACGTCCGCTTCAGATTCGCTGTTGTAAACGCCAGAAAATACGATCCATACATTCTGTGTGAGGCTTGAGTATTCGTTGGAATCGATTACGCCAGCTGAAAGACCATCTGCCTGAGCCTGGGCTGCCCGGTTGTTCGCATCGGTCTCTGAGTAGGAAGACTGGGGGTATGAGGCAAGGACCACCGTGAAACCGTCCTTTCCTTTCGGCCACTCGGTGGCGGAAACACCATCGGTCTGGTCTGTCGTGCCTGAACTGTTTGTGCCGCTGGTACCACCAAAGGTCGTTCCGGTTCCACCAGTTGTCGTCGTGCTATTTGGGTCGGTTAGTGTTGATCCGTCGGTAGACGGGGCTGTTGTGCCATCGGTTGAACCGTCATTGATGGGGCAGAGGTTGCCATTCTGGTCGACTGTAACTGCTGTTCCAGTGGATGTGGGGGTCGTACCGGCAGCTCCAGTGAATCCGGTTGAGGTGTTGGACTGGGATGATGAGTCACCTGGGAACAGCCCTTCACCGTCGCCCGTTGGTTCTGCTCCGCCGCTGCCGTTGACGCTTGAGTCACTGAAATCGCCAGCTGGGGTTTCTGCACTGCTGGTGGCGCTGTCTGATGGAAGCGCAACCTGGCAATCCTGGAGCGTAACAGTGGGGGTAGTGGATCCGTCG
>CAYTTD010000302.1:0-3161 GCA_964440595.1 uncultured Gaiellales bacterium | reverse complement strand
CTAACGCTAGGGCGATCGTTGATGCCGCACTTGACGCTGGCGACGCGATCGACGTGCTAAGAGCCGCGCTGCTCGGCGAGAACCCAGGAACCTCTTCAACGAGAAAGGCTGCTGAGGCCGCTCATGCAACCACATCAGTTGTCGGTCAACCGTTCTTCAAAACCACCGCGGACGACCCGTGGTGGATTCGTTCGAGCGCAGGCGCGGCCAAACTCAGAGAAGAGGAAGCCGCCGCGGCCGCCAGGGCTGCGAACTATCGTCGCCCCACAAAGCTAAGCGAGGCACTCAGGGCCAAGATGGCTCAAAGCGGCTAGAGGCTGATCAGGAGTCTCCAAACTCGATGTCTGCGGTAACAGCAAAGTGATCCGTCACTGAATCAATCTCCACGCCCTGGTTTTCAAGGTATGAATATATGCCGCTATCACCAAAGAATTCCGTCAGGTGCTCCTCCACCGCGTTCGATGGGATCGCGCCAACATCAGTATCCGTAACCGTTATGCCGTCAGAGGTGAGGATGTGATCAATCCTGAGTCCGTTCATGTGGGAAGCATCGTCGTCGCCATCGCCTGCAGCTGGAGAATCAATAACGTTGGTGAACGATGAGCCCTCACCAGCAAAAATCTCTTCAACTACACTTTCACGCGAGTTGAAATCGCCAGCCATTACAACGTCCGTTGGCATTCCGCTGATGACATTTTCACCTGGGCTTGTCACGTTATCGTCGCTCTCAAGCCCCGAGTGATATGCGACATCCTCACCTGCCGTCAAAGATGCAGCGATATCCGCAACCTGGTTTTGCTGCGGCGTCTTGTTATCGCCCTTTTCTGCAACGTGTACTGCCATCAAGGTGAATGCCCCACCGCCCGGACGATTTATTTCGTGCACACCAACATTGCGATCGTGATTTTCGGCGTCAGGGTTCACCAAATCAACATTGTGAGATTCACCCACGCTATACCCGTTAAAGGTATATACAGCGGTTCCACTGAAATCACCTTCGCCGCGCTCAATCGTTGGCGTAAAGGCACCGTCTTCAGCCTCCAGTATTTGACCCAGACGCTGAAATTGGTCGGGCACGCCATCATCCTCGCCATCATGATCGTCGTCGACTTCTTCAACTACAAGAACGTCGACGTCCAATTCTTCGGCCCGGGCGGCAATATCCTCCATAACAGCCTCGGTTTCATTGCTATCGTCCAGCTCCTGGACGCCTGGCACCGAGTGGTGCATGTTTATTGTCATCACCCTGGTGCCGTTGCTGTCTTCTTCTACGCGCACTTCCGGCTCATGGGGATTTCTGAGCGCGACTACATCAGGGCCACTCTTGCCGCTGGTTGAAAGATCCAGATGCTCTTTTCCGTTTCTAACCTGATTTGATCCAGTGCTTTCTGGGCCATCGCTTTCAGCCGCAAAATTGTGCCTGCTTGCTGGTTCGGCAGGGCCAGCGGGCAAATCAGCACGATCTACCTTGTTTTTATGACCACCAACATCCGATCTGGCAATTACAGCCTTCGTTGCGGTTCCGATTAATCCCATTGGTCAAAGACCCCCCATGACTTCTAACTCAAGGTTAGGACAGGTTTGAGAATTCGTCAATCTTGAAACATGGAGGCCACTTGAATATCTTGGGGCAAGAGTTTAGAAGGCGAATTTCGACAAGGAGCATAAGATGAGCAAATCTCAGGAAAAAAACATAGCTAAGGTTTTCATGGTGTTTGCACTGGCAACCGCGCTGATCGCAGCGTCGATGCTCTTTGTTTTCGGGGGCTCAAACGCCACTGCTCAAACATCACGCAATACCTCGGCCGCCACATCGCTCGCGGCAACTGTTGGTCCAGGGTTCACAATTACGCTTACGAAGGGTGGCACCGAGGTAAAAACTCTCAAGCCAGGCAAGTACCGGATCAAGGTCAGCGACAAGTCAAGCATGCACAACTTTCATCTGAAGGGGCCCGGTGTAGACAAGAAGACATCTGTGTCAAGCGAAAGCACGACGACCTGGAACGTGACCTTGAAAAAGGGAAGCTACACCTACCTCTGTGACCCTCACCCAAGCTCGATGACCAAAAAATTCAAGGTCAAGTAAGCGCTATTCAGGCGCTGGCCTGAAAATTCTTGCTCATCTCAAAAGCGGTGCTGTGCTTTGTAAATCCAAAGCGACTGTTCACACGAGCAATGGCGGTGTTCTCCTCATCATTTCCTGTAAATAGCGCCGTAATACCGTGGCTACAGGCCCAGTTCATCGTGTGCTGTTTCAATGCGGTTGCAACTCCGTTGCCCTGCCATGGGCGAAGCACACCCGTGTAGGCACAGTACGCTGACGCGTGATCATCAAGATCACCGCCCAAGTCAAGTTCGCTGTAGCCAATCGGTGTACCGTCGACCACTGCTATGAAAAACGTTTCGGGGCTACTGCCGGGCCACCTGTCGATATTTTCCCACCAACGATCAAATGGCAAAACATCCACATCGTGATCATCTCCCCAGTCAACATCTATCCATGTTGACTTGTATATCTGATAGATGGACTCTCTGAGCTCTGGTCTCTCAGCCAGAGTCACGATAGCCATGCCTGGCGGGCCTGCTTCTACCGAACAAGGAGTCGGTGTAGCGATTAAAGTGTGGTGCTCGCCCACCGTGACCCATCCTCTGGACTCCCAAAAATCGACTCTGCCGGCTAGTTCACTCTTCACTGAAAGCTCGGCACCACTTGCACCGGTAATCCGGCACCAGTCTTCCAGGTAGCCTGCAATGATGTGCGCCCTCTTGCTGGCTTCCGGGACACGCCAATCACCTCCGCCCCAAACTCCGATTGAGGCAACGAGATCACTTTCGTGCGCGCTATTCATGCCGGCATAACCTGCAAGCTCAGCATGGCCTGTCATAAAAGCGTGCACGCGGCGCCCCGCCCGACTGGCGAGGTGTTGAGTGAACTCAAGAGGCTCAAAAACGGTTCCTCGAGAGGCGTTTCTGATTCGACTCCACTCGGCAAGCTCCTCAAGGCTTTGAGCCACGGTAATAGTCTCAGGCAAATGCTGGGAAGCATGGGTGAACGAATACCACTGATCTTTTGCGCGCCGCTTCGCTGTCATTGCAGGGGGCTACCCCGAGCGCTCAAGATTGAATCTTTGGCACGACCTCAGGCACTACGGGTAATATCA
>CAYTTD010000301.1:0-3170 GCA_964440595.1 uncultured Gaiellales bacterium | reverse complement strand
CAGCTCTGGGTCAGGCTCGGGTATCACGCCGACCTCTGGCGCTCCGACGAACACGGTTGCGCCGGCAGTAAAAGGCAAGGCTCTCGTTGGCAAGACCCTGAAGTTCAGAGGAGGCACGTGGGGCGGCTCGGCTCCAATGACATTAACCTACGCATGGCAGAAAAAGGTCGGAAAAAAGTTCAAGGCCCTGAAAAAAGCAAAGAAGGCAAAGCTGAAGCTCAAGGCATCGCACCGGGGGCTTCGACTGAGGTGTGTGGTCACTGCAAAGAACTCCGAAGGCGCAACACCCGCTTACAGCAAGCAAACAAAAGCGATCAAGTAGAGAATCATCAGGGTGGTAATAGCTGGAAGTGGAGATGATTTGGCGCGTTTGCCTACCTGACGGGATCGGCGTATGCTTAAGCAATGCTTAGGAAGCATCGCAGCGCCTTACTGATTCTTGTGGCAGTGACTACGGCTTTGATCGCGGGTTGTGGTGAAAAGTCTTCAACATCCCGAAAAAGTCAGAAGTCTTTGACGGTTTTTGCGGCATCGTCGCTAACCGAGCCCCTGCAGAAAATCGAGCCGAATGCTACCTATCAGTTTGCGTCTTCAGAGACCCTGGCGACCCACATTGCGGAGGGCGCTGAGGTTGACGTTTTTGTGTCGGCAGATGCAGCAATAAGCGATCGTTTGAGTGAAGAAGGTCTAGTACGGCGAGCGGTGCCCATTGCAACAAACCATGTGGTACTGGCAGTGGCCGAGGGTCTGCAAATCAAATCGTTTGATGAGTTCCTTCAAGACGACGATGTCAGGTTTGTGATTGCAACGGAAACGGCCCCCCTGGGTGCCTACACCAATAAAGTGCTTTCGGAGCTTGGGCATGATGATCTCATTGACCGCGCGGTTAGTCGGGAGCCGGATGCCAAGTCGGTGACCGCCAAGATTCTTTTAGGTGAAGCTGAGGCTGGTTTCGTGTACTCCACGGATGCAAAGGTTTCTGCGGGAAAGCTGAAGGTTGTCGAGCTGCCCAAAGCCGACTCCAATCATGTGGTCTACACCATTTCCATAGTCAAGAGCACCGAGCATGCGACCGCAGCAGAAAGCTTCATTGATGACGTGACATCTGCGCAGGGAAGAAAGATCCTCAAAAGTGCAGGATTCGGATTGCCATGACAAAGGCCAGGAGTATTCAGGCCCATCTTTGGGAGGCGTTTTCGCTTTTACTTCTAATTACAGCGACGCTTTTCATATCGCTCCCTATTGTTGCGATTGTCATGCGCACGTCAATGTCAGTGCTGATGGAACAGATTTCGTCACCGGTATTTGTTGATGCCCTCATTGTAAGCGTCGTCAGCAGCCTGGTTGCCCACCTGGTGATAATCATTGTTGGCACTCCGGTTGCTTATCTGCTGGCCACCAGGAATTTTTCCGGACGCGGTGCGCTGATCTCGCTACTTGAGCTGCCAATTGTCTTGCCGCCGGCCGTTGCTGGCATTGGTCTTTTATCTGTGTTTGGGCGGCGCGGCATGCTCGGCTCATACCTTGAATCCGTCGGTATCAATATTCCGTTCACTCTCGTTGCCGTCGTGATGGCTGTTGTTTTCGTTGCCGGACCTTTCTATCTGCATCATGCAATTGCCGCATTCAAGGAAGTTGATACGGGGTACATCGAGGCTGCGCGCACCCTTGGCGCCTCACCTGTCATGGTTTTCTTTCGCATCGCTACTCCACTTGCTGCAACAGGTATCGCTGCGGGATCCACGCTCTCGCTTGCTCGTGGATTCGGAGAGTTTGGCGCGACGATAATGTTTGCTGGAAGCATCCAGGGCAAGACCGAAACCCTTCCGCTCGCGGTGTACTCTCAGATGGATGTCAACTTTGACGGTGCAATCGCGCTTGCCGCGATCCTCATCTCAATTGGCGTGGCACTGCTTGCCATGAACAAGGGGGTGATGAAGTGGGCGACCTCTCGTTTCAGCTAAAGCTTCAAATGCGCTCAGCAAAGCTTGATATCGCTGCAAGAGTTGAGCAGGGTGTTCCGCTCGCAATCGTTGGTCCGTCTGGTGCAGGAAAGTCCACGCTGCTGCGCGCCCTTGCCGGCTTGGCGGCAGTTGACAGCGGCTTTATTCGCGTTGGAGAAGAGACATGTTTTGACAGCGCCAAAGGATTGAATGCCCCTGCCGAAGAAAGAGGATTTGCGCTAGTTTTTCAGGAGCTGTTTCTCTTCCCGCATCTGACCGTTCGCCAGAATATTTCATTTGCGCAGTCGGCAAGAACGCAGCGGCGCAGGGCCTCAGTAATGCCTGGTGAACGCCGGGTGGTGTCTGACCTGATGGCTCGCATGCAGATCTCCCACCTTGCCGACGCGCGGCCCTCGTCGATATCTGGGGGAGAGCGTCAACGAGTTGCAATTGCGCGCGCACTAGCTTCGTCGCCAAGGCTCTTGATGCTTGATGAACCGCTCTCGGCACTTGACGTTGCGCTGCGTTCCGATGTTATTGCGGATCTTGCCCACGTGCTGCGAACCTGCGGCGCACCGTCAATCGTTGTTACCCACTCATTCGCAGAAGCGGCACTGCTGGCCGACATCATCATGGTGATCGTTGATGGGAGTGTCGTTCAGGTTGGTGACGCTGCATCCATTGTTGCTCACCCGCAGCACGAGTTTGTTGCCGAGTTGTCTGGCATGAACGTACTGCGAGGTGAGGCGAAGTTGGTGCAAGACCGGAGTATGGCAAAGGTTGAAATGGCTCTGCCAGGAGGGCACCAATACATCTGGTCCACAGATGAGGTCGGTGGCAGTGTCAACGTGTTGGTTGCGCCAAGTGACATCACGCTTGAACGAACAGGGCCTGGCTATGATGGCGCCAGTGAGTCGGGCGCTTCCTCACTCAATCACATACCCGCGACGATTCGAGGCTCAGTGCCTATTGCAAACCGGGTCAGAGTTCAGCTTGATCCACCGCTGACTGCCGAAATCACGGCAGACTCATGGCGCCGCATGAATCTCAAGCCGGGGCAAAAGGTGGTTGCCTCGTTCAAGGCAACGAATGTCAGGTTGATTGCAGCCGGCGCCGAGTAGTGGGCACTGAAAATGGTTGGGATGCGGCTTTGATAGCCTCGCACGCCTATGTCAGCGATCGTTGCAGAAAATCTAATCCGCACTTTTCGCGTGCCAGAACGGTATC
>CAYTTD010000300.1:0-3179 GCA_964440595.1 uncultured Gaiellales bacterium | reverse complement strand
TGCTCCATTACATATTGGGCAAGTTCATATGGTTGATTGATGGTCTGGTTGTGTATCCGGACGCGATGCAACGTAACGTGGATGCGCAACGTGGGCTTGTTTCTTCTCAGGCGTTGCTGCTCGAGCTTACGCGTGGTGGCATGGCGCGCGACGTGGCTTACCGACTCGTTCAAAACGCGGCTGCGCTGGTTCACGACGGTCGTGCTCAAGATTTTGCTGCGGCTTTGGCAGGCATGCCCGAATTCATTGAGCACGTTGATCCGGAAACAATACAAACGAAGCTGAAAGAGGCCGAAGGTGTGGCCAATTCCCATGAATTGGTCGCTCGGGCGTCAGTTTAATGGTTGATTTTCTGCCGCTTCGGGCATGACTGTCATGATTACCTCCGTAATCGCAAACGTTACGCCAATGGAAGAGGGGAAAGTCGTGAAAGCTCGCCGCGCTCTGGTATCTGCATTCGACACAACGGGATTAGCAGAATTTGTCGAAGGACTACAAAACCTCGGAATAGAAGTAGTTGGCACTTCTGCCAATGCAAAATATCTTCGGGAGTCGGGCCTGAGCATTCGCACAGTCGAGCAGATGATCGGCAGCGAGGCCATGGTTGGTGTCGGAGCCGTCAAGACCATGCATCCTGAGCTTGGTCAGGCGCTTATGTGGACTCCAGTCGGAGGTGATGGCGACAACGGTGCTTATGCAGGTGGCGGAATAGGTACTCAAAGCGGCGCCGGTGCAGGCGATATCCACGGTTTTGACATCGTTGTTGTAAACCTGGAACCGTTTGAGCGAGTGAGTTCCAAGCGAGGCGTTCGCGAAACCAGCGTAATTGATGCAATCGATATTGATGGTCCTTCAATCCTGCGATCTGCAGCAAAAAACTTTGCCAATGTTCTGGTTGTTGCTGACCCGGAGGTGTACCCGCTTGTATTGGAAGAGTTGGACCGAACGGGTGGCGACCCCTCTTGGGAGGTACGAAAGTTGTTGGCGAGCCGGGCGTTTGATGCAACTGCTCACTATGAGCTCGCTGTTGCCAATTGGTTTAGTGAGGTCGAAGACTTCCCGACCTATATGTTGCGTGATTACGTAAAAATGATTGATCTTCCATACGGTGAAAATCCTCACCAAAGGGCAGCGTACTACGTAGAGGTCGGTGCACGGCGGCACCTCTTGTCTATGGTAGATCAGGTTCAAGGCGAGGAAGTATCCTTCAATAACTTGGGCGACCTGAATACGGCGCGGCAGGTTACATCCAGCTTTACCATTCCGACATGTACGATCATCAAGCACGGGGCTCCGGCAGGTGTAGCTGTTTCAGGTGATATTTCGGGTGCTTTCAAGCGTGCATTTGCCTGTGATTCAGAGTCAATGCTTGGTGGCGTGATCGCTGTAAACCGTCAGGTAGATGCGACAACGGCACGAGAGATCGTTACGAACATGTTTGAGGTGGTATTTGCGCCTGACTACACCGAGGAAGCACTCAAGATATTTGCGGCTGAACGGCCTCATCTGCGTGTATTGATCGATCGGGAAAGAAGGAAGAAGAGCCCGGGTGAGCGCGATATGCGCCGCGTAATCGGTGGCCTACTCGTTCAGGACGTTGATAATGAGCATGAAGAGCGTGAATTTATGGATGTTGCGACACTTGCACAGCCGGATGAGAGGCAGTGGGGCAACATGCTGTTTGCATGGCGTGTTGCTCGTTGGGTTCCGTCTAATGCAATCGTGTTGGCTCGAGATCTTGAGACCGTCGGTATCGGAGGTGGTACCCCAAGTCGACATGACAGTATTGAATTTGCGCTTGGTAAAGCTGGCGACCGGGCTAAAGGTGCAGTACTCGCATCAGACGCGTTTTTGGGTTATGACGATACTGTTCAGCTCGCAATTGAAGCGGGAATCGCTGGCATCATTCAGCCGGGTGGTTCAAGACGTGACGATGAGATAGTTGCCATGTGCAATGACGCCGGAATACCAATGGTGTTCACTCACAGGCGGCACTTCCGACACTAGGTCCCCGCTACATCCTGTACCCGCGTACCTCGATAGTTCAGGTAATTGAGTGACTGATCTGTAGAATCAGAAACATGAGTGAATTCCCCACGCTTCTTGACCTGATAGGTGAAACCCCAATCGTTGAAATCAACAGGGTAAAGCGGTCTGGCAGTGCCCAGTTGCTTGCCAAGCTTGAGATGTATAACCCCGGTTACAGTGTCAAGGATCGCATCGGCATAAGGCTGATAGAGGACGCGGAGAAGTCTGGAGCACTACAGCCGGGCGGTACGATTGTTGAACCGACCAGCGGTAATACAGGCGTTGGCCTGGCGATGGCTGCGATAGCCAAGGGATACAAGTGCGTATTTGTCATGCCAGACAAGATGAGCGCTGAAAAAATCAATCTTCTGAGGGCTTATGGCGCGGAGGTCGTGATCTGCCCAACAGACGTTGCAGCAGATGATCCCCGAATCTACTACCGCGTAAGCTATCGCCTCGCTCGGGAGATCCCCGGTGCATTCAAGCCAGACCAATACAGGAATCTTGCAAACCCATTAACCCATTACGAGACAACGGGTCCTGAGATTTGGAAACAGGTTGGTGGACGCCTGGACGCGTTTGTCGTTGGAATTGGCACGGGCGGCACTGTCTCGGGAATCGGTAAGTACCTGAAGGAGCAGAATCCGAACATACGGATCATTGGTGCCGATCCGGAGGGTTCCATTTACACAGTGGAAAAAGAGGACCAGATGCATCCATATCTGGTTGAGGGCATCGGTGAGGATTTTTGGCCGGAGACATTCAATCGCAGCGTGGTTGACGATTGGATTGTGGTTAGCGATGCCGACTCATTTCAAATGACGAGGCGTTTGGCCCGGGAAGAGGGGATTTTGGCAGGCGGCAGTTGCGGCACCGCAATGCATGCAGCAGTAGAAGTAGCTGCGGAGCTTGGACCCAATGCGCGAGTTCTTGTGCTTCTACCTGATTCTGGTCGCAGCTATTTGTCCAAAGTATTCAATCCCGAGTGGCTTCGAGAGAATGGAATGATCGATGACGCCGAGTGGGAAGCCATGACAGCTACGCCAGCTGCCGACCTGATTGGAGTCTCAGCATGAGCGGACACCCAGAGCGCACCAAATCTCACGAGTGGCAGGGTACTGGCATTGCTACGCGAGCCATTCACGCTGGGC
>CAYTTD010000299.1:0-3186 GCA_964440595.1 uncultured Gaiellales bacterium | reverse complement strand
GTCCGCTTAACCTGTCAGCGGCCTCGACTATTGATCTGGCTACGTTCAATGAGCCTCCTGGCAGAAGCGTCACCTTTCCGCCGATTTCACTCCAGGCATCCAGAGAGACCCCGGCACCGCATCCAGTAACGAACACTTCGTGCGCGGCACCGCCGGGCTCACCGTCAACCTCGAGCATTCTGCGGACTTTTCTTCTCGACTTGCGTTCCGCCTCAGCGGTGACGCAGCAGGCATTGACGACCCTGATCTGCCCTCGGGAAGACTCGTGATGCCCGGCGGCGAGCAGTGCCTCGCGAATGCCTTCCGCGTCAGTCTGACTGACCTTGCAGCCAAGAAAATCTACGGTGAAATCTGTCATTTGCCTGCTGGGAGTCTCCTCTGGTGGTGCTGCATTGCAATCGATACCGCAATTGCGCTTGCCAGTTCGGTTCTGAGAATCGTGCGTCCAATGCTACACAAGAGCCAGCCGCTGCTCTTCAATGAGGATTCAACGTCAGCAGACACGCCACCAGGCCCCCCAACGCAAATCGAAATCTCTTTCGTGGTGCCTACCTGCTGCACGCCGTCAATAAGCAGCGTATCGCCAGCAGGCGACAGCAATATGCCCCGTTCAACGTTTTCTCGGCATAGATCTTCCCATGTTAGTGGCTCGCAGATCTCGGGCAGAGTGGTTCGTTTGCACTGCTGCGCTGCGGCAGTGAGTACCCTTGTGTCTCTGGCGATGCGTTCATGGATGCGCCTTGCCTCGCGATTGCCCGGTACGATCGGAACTATTCGGCTCACTCCCGCAGCGGTCGTGTCCGCAAGCAAGGTACTCCATGAGCCCGCACTTGGCACACCGACGTACAGAGTTATGCTGCCCAAGAAGTTGGCATCCGGCGCAGATGAAGTAACCACCGCGATAGGCACGACTTTTACAGCGTCGGCCAGATCAGTGATTTTTGCCAACCAGCAATTACCACCGCTGTCAACGATCTCGATCTCATCACCAGGCTGCATTCGGAGCACCTTGACGTGGCGACTCGCCCCGCCATCAAGCACGATATCAGCGCCTTCTGCAGCAAGGGTTGAAACCATGAAGCGAAACACGTGTTTTGCGTCGCTCAAATCAGGATTCCTTTAGCCTGACCTACGCCAGGATCGCTGTGCTCAAGTCGAAGTGCTACCCAGCCATCTCGATCCAGTCGTTCGACGACGACGTATCCGGCTTCAGCAAATGCCTGCGCGGCACGCTCGCCCTGTGACCTGAGAAGTCCGGAAACTATGACGTTTTTTACTGGAAAATCTTTCAACCGCTCGGCCAGCAGCAGCAGAGGATTCAGCACGATGTTTGCAACCAGGCTCGTGACAGGTTTGCCCGCCCAGATGGGCCGATTATTGCGATCAAGCGCATCGCCCAGGTGAACCTCAATAAAGCCGCCCAATGTGCCATTGCTTTCGATCTGCGTTTTTGCATCCTCTACTGCACTCTGGTCATTATCAATTGCTATCACAGGTTTGTGACCAAGCCTGTCTGCTGCAATTGCGAGAACGCCAGAGCCACACCCGACATCGACGATACCGCCGTGTCCCCCAAGAGCCTGCATAAGGTTGAGTACCATCCAGGTGGTCGGGTGCGAGCCCGTGCCAAATCCTTGCCCGGGATCAATCACGATCGCGTGCAGGCCTGCAGGTGCAAGATCCCGTTGCCATGGCGGGCCCACCCAGATCTTTCCTGCCGATACCGCATTGTGAAACTTCTTCCAATGTTGTGGCCAATCAGTTCGCACGGATTCAACCCGCCACAGCGCCAGCGGGATGTCGTGAGCCTCCAATGATGCAATCACTTCTTCAACACGGCTATTTTGAATCCAGATTCCAAAGACAGCATTTCTGCCGGCCTCCGATGGCTCGTGTTTGAACCCTTCTGGAGCGATCTGACGACATGCCCACACAAGTTCGTCTTCCGCAGCGGCGCTGCACTCAAGCACAAGCTCAATAAGCGGATCCTTCTCTGTGGCCGAATCAATCACGATCGGAACAGACGGCGAACCTTGTCGAACAGACCCTCGCTACGAACGTAGTTGCGGTCGGTCTCAAGCGCCGCGAACTCCTGCATTGCGCTGCGCTGAACTTCATCCAGCTCTGTTGGAATCTGCACATTTATCATGAGCCTGAGATCGCCTCGGCCTCCGCTCCGCAGCCTGCCAGCACCTCTGCCACGCACGCGAACTGCTTCGCCTGGTTGGATGCCCGGGGGAACCTCAATCAACACGTTGTCTCCATCAACGGTCTCAATTGTTTTCTCACACCCAAGCACAGCTTCGGAGACAAACAGGTCAAGTACGGTTACGAGGTCATCACCATCGCGAATCCAGCGCGGATCCTGTTCAACCTCGATATCAACGTAGAGGTTGCCCGGCTGCCCTCCCTGACCAGCTGCATGCCCGCGTCCCGGAACACGAATTCTTTGGCCGTCGGCAACGCCAGCGGGTATGTCCACCGTTATTGATTCCTCGGACATAACAGTTCCACGGCCCGCACAATTGTTGCATGGGTCTGTGATTATGGTGCCGCCACCACCGCACTGTTGGCACGCTGACTCCTGCACCATCTGCCCAAAGAGCGTTCGTGCAACGGTTCTAACCACACCTGTGCCGTCGCACCCGTTGCATCTTTCAACCGCGCTGTCAGATGCAGCACCAGACCCTTCGCAGCCGTCACATTGAACACGCGCTGAGTAGTTGATCTCGTAGGCGGTTCCAAGCACTGCCTTGTCAAAAGGCAGCCTTATGTTTACACCAATGTTTTCCCCACGAGATGCGCCTTGCCTACTGCCTCCTCGCATGTTCGAAAACATGTCGTCTCCGAAGAAGGCGCTGAAGATGTCAGCGATATTGCCAAACGACGCAAACTGCGGCTCCCACTGGCGCTGCTTTAGACCTTCTTCACCGTACTGGTCGTAGATTCGACGTCGATCATCATCGCTAAGCACTTCATAGGCTGTTGTGACCTGCCTGAACTGCTCCTCAGCATCTTCTGCGTCATTTACGTCAGGGTGAAGCTCTCTGGCTCGACGCCTGAACGCTCGTTTAATGGTTGTGGCGTCCGCGTCGCGTTCGACTCCAAGTAGTGAATAGTAGTCGCTTGCCATTGCCTGCCCTGTTTGCTGGTTGGTGAACATACCTGATCTGAAACCTGTCATAC
>CAYTTD010000298.1:0-3190 GCA_964440595.1 uncultured Gaiellales bacterium | reverse complement strand
AGAAATCAGATCTTTTTGCGTTAAAAAAGCGAGCCCCGCTCTGCCGTATTTGCAGAACGGGGCTCGCTGGTAAGCCTCTTGATTTGAGGACTATTTGTCGTCTTTGAAGCCAAGGTTCTTATACCCTGCCTTCGCGAAGGCCTTGTCTACCTTCGTCATTCGCTCGTCGATTTCTTCGAAGTCCTTCTGCAGCTTTTCCATGTCCTTCTGCATTGACTCCATCTTTGCCGGGTCGGCGCTGGCTGGATCCTTCATTACCTTCTCAGCCTCAGCCATCATTGGCGCAAAATCGTCGAACACGTCAGCCGCGTCATTGAGAACCTTCACGAGATCCTCGTGAGCATCCTTGACGTCGCTAGGTGGAGTGATTTCGTCAACTTCCTTCGCCACTGTTCGCAGCTTCTTTGCTGCATCCTTCATTGCCGCCTCGTTCGGCTCTCCCGACTCCAGCTTCTTGAAGGATTTTTCAGCTTTGGCGCTGACCTTCTTCATCTCTTTTGTGTATTCGGACTTTGACATGCCTCCGCACGCTGCAAGAACGAAAGACGCAAGTGCAACAAGCGCCACTGTGGCAATAAGTTTGCTGTACTTAATCATTGTGTCCCCTCCATAAGGTGTTGCGCCCCTGGGAGGTTTCACGATCCGGAGTTACGTTTGCCGGTAGTCGCAATCCTTCTGCAGGGCAGGTTATTGATTGTCCGCTGCAGCCTAGCAGCGACAACTGCGCAATTGCTTTCAGCATTTACGCGGGCATCGAAGGAAGTGGCACAAAAAGGCCAAAAAACCCTATTTATTTGAGAGTATGAATGCAAACCTGTAATATTTCAGGCAATACACAGCTTTATCTGAATAAAAATATTTTCTCGAAAGGTTTTGATGATGATCTACTCAGCTAAGCTCAGCAATACGGCATTTATGTCGCGCCCCCCAATGAAGCCCCTACCGGTGCCTGATCCTGACGTCATGAATAGCGGTATGGACTGTCGCTTGCCAGTCAGGATTCCCGGGGAACGATCTGCGATCGAATCATGCATACGTGGCGCCGCCGTGATTCACTGAAGCTGCATTTACTGAAGCGGGCCACAGGGCTCGCGCAGGTATTTCAGCGCTCTGTCGACCGCTGGTGATGGAGACGGCCCAGCCTTTCGAGCAAGATAAAGAACGGTTTTGGGCGGCTTTCGTGGAAAGCAAAGCTGCACCAGTGACCCTTCTGAAATTGCATCGGCACATACGTGGTGAGGCAGTACTGTGATGCCAGCGCCAGAGATTGCCAATGCCAGGATGCTGGCAAGGTTATTGGCAGAAACGGTGGATGAATCATGCGGTCGCGAGTCAAAAACTTCCTGCCAGTACGGCGCCACCAAAGGAAGGCTTTCAGCGTAGGCGATTATTGGTGCATCCGTAAGTGCTCTGGCTCCCGCTCTGCCGCTTTTGACAGGCGCGTTGTATCTGTCAGCGAATTCAGGTGCGCCCACAAGCACGTGCGCCTCTGTGGCAAGGGGCTCGCAAGCCAGCATGCGCATCTCGGTGGGATTCGTGAGAATAGCGATGTCGAGTTCCCTGCGCTGAAACGCCTTGAGCATCTCATCATCTGTTCCGGTCAGTATGTGAACGCGGCAGTTTTCTTTGACCAGTTTCATGAGAGGTTCTACGAGTTTTGACGAGATGAACTCGCTCGGACCCCCAGCAAAGACCACGCCCCCAGACAAAGCTACATCGTCGCCGCCCTCGCGGTTTGTTGCAGACGGAGACCACCTTGCCACAGCGGTCTCAATGGCGTCCACGTGCTCAGAAATGGATGCTGCGAGCTCCTTACCGGCAGGCGTTGGTTCAACCCCGCGCGGCCTGCGGTGGAAGAGTGGTCTGCCAAGCTCCTGCTCCAGCGCGCGAATCTGAAGGGTAACGGCCGGCTGGGTCAGATGCACCTCCTCCGCGGCATGGGTAACCGAGCCCCGTCTATAGACGGCCAGAAAGGTTTTAAGTCGGGATAGATCTGCCACGGATTACGGGCTCCTGGTGGGCTCAGCGTCTGGCTACGTTGGCTGGTCGCAGTGCTTAGATATAAAAATATTTATGGAGAATATATCAAATACATATTTTTCTTTTGGCAGCTGTGCGGCTACCATTCTCAACAGCAAGGCTCAGGCAGCCTCCCCTGGCGGGTCAGGAAGACCTCCAGGATGAAAAACAAAGATGGAAGGGAATCCAGAATATGCAAGCAGCACCTGTAACAGCAGTAACCGTAGTGGCTAAAGGCACCGACTTCGCAAAGCTAAGCACACGGCACCACGACTCGGAGCTCGTGACTCTGGGCGAGTATGGTCGCAAAGACGGTTACACGACCCTCGATGCAGCAGTCGCAGCAATGAAGAACCTCACAAAAGGTGACGCGCGAAAAGGCGTGGCCATCTTTGAGAAGGGTGACCGCTTCTTTGGTCAGCGTGTTCTGGAAAAAATTGCCGACGCGCGCACAACCAGCGGTTTGCGTGGTGCATACCTCGACATTGAAGACGATTCAAACGTTCGCCTCATGCCGTTCGACCAGCATCCTCGACTGCGCGCCGTAGTTGATGGCTCAAAGGTTGTTTATAGCAAGTGGGCGTAATGCCGAAAGGGGCGCCCCTCCCGCCGAACCTTCCAACCCTGGTTCGGCAGCGAGGGGCGCCCCTTTTGCATTTAATTAGTGTTGAGTTTTAGAGCTGCGACTCGAGCTTGTGGAACTCATCCCACAGCGTTGTAGGCAGGTTGGTGAACTTCTCAAGGTGCTTGCGTACCTGGGGGAGTTCCTGCTTCAGTGCGGTCGTGTCCACAGTGATCAATCGTTCGAGTACGGCAGCGTCTATGTCCAGCCCCTCAGTGTTGAGGTCCCCTGACTCCGGCAGCCATCCCAGAGGTGTTTCAACGGCGCCAACTTCATCATCGCAGCGTCGTGCTATCCACTCCAGAACTCGGCTGTTCTCTCCAAAGCCTGGCCACATGAACGAGCCGTCCTCATCTTTTCTGAACCAGTTGACGTAGAAGATTCGCGGAAGCCTGGCGCCAGCAGTTTTGCCAACTTCAAGCCAGTGTGCGAAGTACTCACCCTTGTCGTAGCCGCAGAATGGCAACATTGCGCACGGGTCAAAACGAAGCTCGCCAACGGAACCCTCGGCTGAAGCAGTTTGCTCTGAGCTCATTCTTGCTCCCATGA
>CAYTTD010000297.1:0-3191 GCA_964440595.1 uncultured Gaiellales bacterium | reverse complement strand
TGCTCCCAAGGCGACTTTTGATCAAATACGAGATAAAACTCGACCTGGGACGACGCTAATTGGCCAATCCGGTTCCACGACAAGGTTCCACGACAAGGCACAGGATCGATTAGCAAGCGACCGAAAACCAGGTACATGTTGCAACCACCGATTGAAACCGCCCACAAAAAAGCCATAATTCCCGGCATTTGCAGATTTTCAACAAAAAACACTCAAGTTCCCAAACTCCCTTGCCGATACTCCCCATGACCACGTTGTTCTTGTAGGCCCACAACCAAGGAGTTGAACCATGCGTGCGAAGTTAAACAAACGTCTTGAAGGTCAGGGCGGTTTTACGCTCATCGAGCTTCTCGTAGTAATGATCATCATCGCTATCCTCATGGCAGTTGCGGTGCCGATCTTCCTGTCCACCAAGCAGAAGGCGACAGCCAGCCAGGCGAAGCAGAATGCTTCCAACGTTTTTAAGGCGATGGAGTCTTGTATAGCCGGAAATAACAATGGCAGTTTGAAAGATTCAACTGGCACGGATTGTTCTCAAACCGATTCCACTGATACTGCTGGCGGTCCAGTAGACAATTGGTGGTTTGCAAATGAGAAGGCAATTCAAACCAAGTTGACTACGGCAGATACAGACTGTTTCAACGGGCTAGGTAACGCTGATCAATGCGTCGAAATCATCGTTGATGCAGGTACTCCAGGCAACGCAGTTACCAACCCATATGACAATGCTGTTTCGGCTTCGTATTGGATTGTTGGTAACTCAGCCACCGCTGATGCTCCGGTCTCGTTCGTAGTGAACGGAGATACGCAGGAAAAAACCTGTCACATCACGGCAGGCAAAGGCAATGCCGGGAAAGTAAAAGCACTTTGTCCTTCCGACAAGGCCAAGTGGTAAGACATACGTACCAAACAAAAACCTGAATAACTTACGAGGGGCAGAACCACCAGGTTCTGCCCCTCATTCATTTAGACACACTCTCCCTGGGGTTGCCCGAAGTGCACCCCCAACCATTGCAACCCGTCCATCTTGCTCTTGTTACCCTCAAGCGCCCTTGCGGCACTGCCGATGTTCAATCTGGAGCTTTAATTCATCGACGACGGAGCCCTAGGAAACATGTTTTCAAACGGCAGACTCAAAACACTGACAGGCGCACTGGTTGCGCTGGGTGTAACCATCTTGCTACCGGCGCTTTCCGTGGCGGCATCCAGTGACGCATCCAGCAGTCAGGATTCAGCCACAGCAGCAAACTTCACGCTCGGTACGTTTATCCGCGACGTCAACGTAAGCGCTCCAGATGGGCTCAGCCCAACCAACAACACCGCACTTAATTATCCAGACGACCCAGTAGCATTTACATGGAATCGTGTTCCAGGCGCCGCAAAGTATCAGATTCAGGTGGCAACACAGGTGACTGGCAACACAAACTGTTCTGCCCGCGACGCGTTCGAGACAGAGAACGTAATCCTTGACCGCAAGGATCTGACAGTTCACGGATTCACTCCAACGCTGGGATCTGACAGCAGCAGCTCTTCGTCAAGTAGCTCATCGTCAAGCAGTTCATCGTCGTCGAGCAGCTCAGACTCATCAACCAACGCCGATGCCGAAGGTTCAAAGATCTGGACGGGCGGATACTGCTGGCGCGTTCGCGCGCTCAAAGGTAGCGGCGATGCGTCAGGTTCGGATTCCTCGTCAAGCTCGAGCGACTCGTCCTCATCCAGCTCCTCCTTAGCAAGCGCTGCACTATCGATGCCAAAATCAAACCGCGCATCTGCCGCTGAAGCATCTCCAACAGTCGGGCGATGGAGCACTCCACAGTACTTCTCGCGCTCGTGGACCAGCACCCCAAAGAACCTGATCTTCTACAACGACACCGACGGCATGGTGCCCCGCGCTGGCACTGAGGCAGATGTTGGCACCGGTTCAACGACAACAAAGATTGGTGGATACTTCCAGTGGAGTGAGGTCAAGGGTGCTTCAGGATACACGCTTGAGATTGCAAACTCGCAGAGCTTCTCGCCTGCGTCGGTGATCCTCACCCGCACCAGCATCAAGGGCACCCGTCTCACGCTGCTGCATCTGCCTGATGACACTTATTACTGGCGTGTGCGCGCTATAGCGCCGAACGGCACTGAGGGTGCGTGGGCTGAGGCAGCAAACCCTTCATTTACTGTCGACTGGAACTTTGAGGAGTGGAATGATGACGCCAATGTCTACCCTGGTTACGATGAGACAACCAGTGACATTCGCATCGGGTGGACCCCAATTGCAGGGGCGAGCTACTACGAGGTTCAGGTATCAACCCGGGGAGGCTGCTTCTGGGACACCGATTCAATGAAACCAGACGCCTTTGGTGACTGGGTAAATGATGCGCCGTATACCGATGAAGACGGAAATCTTATCGATCAAAAGCCGCGCAAGTTTGACCAGTGCCGTCTGTCTGACGGAAATCTGACCACTATCAACAATTTCATCACCACTCGCGAAATACTTTCCGAAGAGGTCAAAGACAATATTACGGCTGATTGTTACGATGAAGAAGAAGGCGAGTGGACATGCAAGCCCGCGGTTTTGCCGTCTACGCGGTTCGACGACCCTGTTACGGCTTCTTCATCGCTCGTTACTACACTAAGTGACCCCGCACCCACAACGAGTTATGCACTCAGTGATGAACATGATGGCCCTTACATGATCTTCTGGCGAGTGCGCCCAGTATTCGAGTTTGGCGAGCGGAAAGACGGATGGAAAGTAGGAGAGTCAATCCCTAAGGTCTACGGTCGATGGCTTGAATATGAAGGAGCCAATGGAAATCGTGCATACGGTTACAACTTTGACAGGTACGGCTACACAGTTGAAACTGCGGCGGGGTCGCCTTCAGGTGGACGCTGTGCAGACGAAACAAACAATTTCCCCGGCGGGCCATGTATCAACTATGTTGGTACAACGATGCGTGCCGATCTATCAGCAGACACTGACGGGGCTGGAAACTCGGAGACGTTGCAGACACCTTTGTTTCAGTGGCACCCTTACGGCGATGAAGATGTAAACACGCAGTTTGTAGATGATGACGGTGACAGCGTCGTCGATTCACTTGGAGTCACCGGCTATGTACTTCAACTTGCTAGAGATCCAAACTTCACGACTGTAAACCTCGTAAAAGAGAGGTTTGTGCCTGCAGAGAAGTCGTATGGAT
>CAYTTD010000296.1:0-3195 GCA_964440595.1 uncultured Gaiellales bacterium | reverse complement strand
GTGATTCAACCCTTGAGCCGCACTTCAGGATCATGTACCTGTACCCGGCAGGATTAACGCCAAGAACCGAGGCTATTACGCCTCAGCTTCAACAGGCCGTTTACATGATGCGTGCATATATTGAAGACGATGCGCAGGAATTGGATCCTGCCGCCACGCGTCGAATCAGAGTGCTGTGCGATGAGCAGGGAGAAGCGCTAGTTGAAAGCATGGAGATACCTGCTGGTTCACCTACCAACTTCTCTCACATCTACAACACCCTGTCTAACGCGGGCAAGCTTGACTGGAATGTTCCGGCTAACGTTTTGGGTTACTTCGACGATCCCGACCCCAGCGGTGCCGCAGGTATGGGAAATCTTTCCGGTGATGAGAGGCTTGGGGTAGACAATTGGAACAATGGCGGCAGTTTCCTGTCTCTTGAGTTTGATTGGGGAAATAACAATGCGGCACCAGATTGGACTACGCTGCTACACGAGGCGGGGCATAACATGGGCGCTGTTGTGAATTCGGCCCCTGATTCTTCTCAGGTTGGTCACTGCATCGATGGCCTGGACATCATGTGCTACGCCGACGGGTCGTCGCTCACCTACAGTGCAACGGTCTGTGGTCAAAATCATTTTGACTGTGACCATGACACCTACTTCAACCCGAATCCACCAAATGGTTCTTTCCTCGCTGATCATTGGAATCTTGGCGTAGCTGCCAACCGCTTCATACTGACCGAAGTGCCGGCGGGTACCGAGCCGCCAACTTCGCCTCGCAATGCTTCGGGAAGCTTTTCTTCATCGGCCTCTCTTTCCTGGAGCGCATCGACAGACGATGCTTATCTGGCTGGCTATTACATCTATGAGCAGGCAGTCGCTGACGGTGCATGGACGCTCATCGGCAAAACTAAGAACTTGAGCTATTCCATTGCGGATCGCGTAGCCGACGGAAGTCAGAAATCGTGGAGGATAACGGCAACCGATGGGTTCGCAGAATCAACTCCCAGTGCCGAAGTGACCAACAGGGTGGCATTGGAAGAGGAAGGCACGGGCGCCGGAGGTGCATCTGGATCAGGGGCATCAGGTGCGGGAGCAACCGGAGGATCGGATAGTACTGGCGGGTCAACCGGCGGGGGCACCGGTGGGGGCGCAACCGATGGCGGTGCCAGTGGGGGCTCAGCATCCACGGGTGATTCAGAGCAGTCGGTGCCCGGCATGCCACTTGCTTTCAAGATCATTGGCCAAACAAGAAACAGCATCAAGATGCGATGGCAACCTCCCGTGGATGGATCCAAACCAGTCAAGTACCTTGTCTTGCAGAAGAAGGGCAAGAAGTGGAAGACGGTTGGTGTTGTATCAGCATCAGGCAAGAAGCTCTTGTTCGTCAGGAAGAAGCTGAAAGCTGGTCGCTCCTACAAGTTTGTCGTCGTTGCAGTTGATTCAGACGGGGATCAGGGGCGTAGGTCCGAGGTTGAATCAGCGCGAACGTATGTCTGATTTCCGTGAAGCCTGCCCCGACTTGGGAAACGACCACCTAGCTGGCGTGGAACTTCAATAATTCTTCAACGAGTCTGCTCGACGCGTCTTCTTCATCCAATGCCTGGCGGGAAAATTCAAGTAGCTGGTTTGCTCTGTGCGTCACGTATCGACGTCCTTGGTCAGTAGACGTCAGCCAGTACCCGCCAAACCCGGTGCCAAGGCAGGTGAGAGCATTCGTGAAGGCGTCTTCGGTGGGGGATATTCCAAGGGTTTGTCTTATGAATGATGCAAGTTCCCCTTGCTCGCCTCCAAACGTGTCACCTTCAAATAGCTGGGCACCAGCAGCCACCCCGAACTCGCATGCAGCCAGAGCGAGAGGGAGAGCAGCGCTTGCCGGGTAGATCTTGTCTCTGTGCCGAGACGAAACCAGCACAACGCGCGCGTCCAACTGTAGTCCTTCCGGTATGAACTCAGGACGCGTGACAGGCCATGCTGGATGCGTGCTCCGGGATAGTTTCTCAGCAATCTTTCCGCCAAAAACTATTAGGCCAAGCATGCCAACGATTTCGGATTCTGCCTCAAGTCGGTCAGGTGGAGGCATCTCAACACCAAGGAGGTTGAGTACGAAATCCACGAAAGCGAGCTCCGGGATGTTGATGTTGCCTGTTGTTGGCTCAGCATCGTTCATAGGCTTTCGAAGGGTATCATTGTACGGCGGAAGGGGTAGGATGCAGAGGCAGATATTCTCTTTCACATAATCCAGACACGGGGAGGCACCATGTGCCCTAGAGAGCCAGAAGTCGATCAAGGCGGCAATCACAGCCAGCACGCTCATTTCTGTAGTAATTGCGGAGCTCGTCTGGACGGCGGTAAATTTTGTGGAGACTGTGGCGAAAAGGTTGTTGCCGCAAGCGATTCTCCGTTGGAATTGGTGCGCGATGACCAACCCACTCGCAGGATGCCTGCGCGGGAGTCAGAACAAGCCCATGAACAGGTGGCGGTCTCGGCGTCGAGTGATTCAGGGTCGAAGGCGATGTTGATTGTGGGCGTCATCGCCCTTCTCTTGGCAGTTGCTATCGGTGCGTTTCTGTTGCTTTCAGGAGGTGAGACAAAGAAGCCCAAGAGTAGCTCCAGGTCAACTTCCGAATATGCAAAACAGCTCGGCTCAGAGATGGCTCCGGTTTTCGAAGCCAATGAGGACGTGTCAGAGCAGCTTGCGAAATTGCGTGGTGTTGATCGAGCGGACGCAAAATTTGCTGTGGAGCAGGCTCAGAAGGAAACTACAAAGGCGATTGGTGCAGTTGGCGCATTGAAGGCTCCAAAAGGTGGCGACAATCTTAGGCGAGACGCCCGCCAGATATTGGAGCAGGAACAGGCGTGGCTGAATGCGGTGGCAGTAGTGCTTGCCAATCCATCGAGTTCTCTCGTTCCCCAGGTACCTGTGCTTGCATCTTCATTATCGGATTCGTTAGCTGATGCTGACGACGCACTGACAGGTGGAGTTACAAGCGTTGAAGGTTCACAAAAACTGGTCGCCTGGGCACCTCGAGCAGCGAGAGCCCTTAAGAAGCAAGGTGATGATTCGAAGAATTCTGACAGACAGTCAAGCGGTCGGGATGCGGATTCGGGGCAGTCATCAAACCAGAGTCAAAACAACACAAGTGGCAGACCAGTGAGCGGTGGTTATTCATCAAACCCATACGCGAATGGTCGCTCGTGTGGTGGCGGAGTA
>CAYTTD010000295.1:0-3196 GCA_964440595.1 uncultured Gaiellales bacterium | reverse complement strand
CCGAACGACGGGAAGCCTCAAGATGACGGATGTTCAGCGTCCAATCCTTGTGGATGATCGGAACGGGCAGACCAGTCAAGTTGTACTCGATCCGGTCGTCCTGACCACGCTGAATACCGCTCATCGAAACCGACGCCGGAGTCATGTCGGTATTCGTCTCCCACTCGACTCGCGTAACGCCAAGAGCGTTGTTGAGCTTCATGGTGAGACCACGAGACACCAGATCCCCAACACCGATCAGACGGTCCTTGGCAATCGAGACAATGGCACGATCGTAGAGCTTCCACTCGTCCTTACGGAGAGTGTCGTTCGTGCGCAGAGCGTTCACATTGAAACCACTCTGCAACAGCTTCTGAGCAACGAGAGCACCTCCGCCGAAGCCCTGGAGACGACCGCCTCCTTTGCCATTCGGGGTGAACGTTGCGACTTGTGCAGCTTCAGTCATTGAGACACCTCCTTAGATGACGATGCACTTGAGGCGTGCAGGAGAGCCGCCACCAGAGTTATCCACAGCTTCGATCGCCATGGCAACGGGCTCACCAGCAGCAGTGTAATCGTACGTGCCCGAACCGAGCTGCGAAGCCGCAGTCCGCTTACGGAGGGTACCATCACCTGCAGACTCGAGCAAATCGCCAATGACGATTGCGGAAGCAGACGCCGCAACGAGTGCATTCACTTCGGTGCCCGGAGGACAGACCCAAGCGTACACATTGTCGTTGGCAACATAGTTGTCGTCGATTCCCTTGCCGATCAGATCCGCCTCAGCAGCGAAAATCGCAGCAGTGCGAACCTTGGCATCGGGATGCACGACGTATTTGCCAGTCGACGCAATGTCGACCAGATGGCCGGGAGTGATAGTGCCACCCGCGACCAATTCCTTCATCACGCAGTTATCCTTGTTGACAAGGATGATGGTGCGCGGTGCCGTCTTCGGAATTGCCATTACGCAAATCTCCTAAATACGTGCGGTTGAATTCAGCTTACGCAGCCTTGGGGGCTTCGAAAACCAGCGGAGCCTCGGTGTATTCCTCGTCCTGCTCAGCCTGCGCCCTGATGGGAAGCGCACGACCTTCGAAGGTGGGAACAGCAGCGAGTTCGGCGATGTCCTGGAGCTCTTGGAGCGACATCGCAGCCAGCTTCTCGTCAGAGAGCTTGCAGCGGCCGGTATCCTTGAGTTGCGCGATCAGGGTCTTCTTCTGATCCTCGTGAAGTTTCATGCTGGACTGAAGGACTTCCTGGAATTCCTTCGGTGCCTGCTCGATGTATTCCTGAGCGGTCAGAGGCTTCTTCTGCTCCTGAACCTTCGGAGTGAGCTTGTAACCGGTGGGCTCACCCTTCTCATTGAACTGGACCTCGAGGGTACCAGCGTCGTTCACAACAGAACGCGTGAACGGCTCCTTCTTCTCATGAGCCTGGGGAGCCGGAGCAGTTCCACCAGGTTGCGTGTTGGCCTCAGTCATTCCTGACTCTCCTTCTCCCGAGGCGGAATTGCCTTCGGATTCGCTGTTGACGCTGACAACCTTGGTCATCAACTTGACCTTTTCGGCATCATCGCCAAGCGTTACAACTCCGTCTGAACTGACGGAATAACTTCGCTGATATGTGACGTAATAACCAAGGAAGTTGTCATACGTCTCATAAATGACCTTGTCAGTGGTCATTGCAACCACGTAGGTATAGGTACCATACCCGTTGGCCTTCAATGCTTCACAGACAAGATCACGCGCATCTGCAAGAGTTACTCCTCCTGCGATGGTATTGGCAATCGAGAGCGCTTCATAGGCTTTCGGGTCCTGCTTTTTCTTGTCTTTCTTCTTAGGATCCTTGCCGTCCATTGAATTCTCTGTATTCGCGTTGGGCATATCGGCCTCATGTTTGCATGAACCACCAGTCTCCGCACACTTTGCACAGCAGGGAGCAGTGACTCCATCAATTCGGAAGTCTTTCACTGCTTCGAAGGGCTTGTCAGGAGTGGAGTTTGCTGCCAGTTGCGCACCACATCCATCAGCATTTGAGCAAGCTCCGAGTGTGCCGATCGGCAAAAATGCGAGGTGGTCTGGCGCAACATTGCGCTGAATAGCGTCGTACTTCTCGCTGTTGTTGTATAAGCCCGATGTAGGCTCGATAACAGCGAAATATCCTGTGGAGACTTCGATCATTTCACCCTTTTAAAGGGCTTCCATGACCTCTTTGGCATTGTCGTTGAGGGTCTTTGCGCGTTCGACGTCGATCCAAGCTTCTTGTTGAAGCTGATTACCA
The DNA here is from genome assembly GCA_964440595.1 of uncultured Gaiellales bacterium. Taxonomy (GTDB): domain Bacteria; phylum Actinomycetota; class Thermoleophilia; order Gaiellales; family SKUG01; genus CAYTTD01. The sequence goes on along the minus strand of CAYTTD010000295.1, from coordinate 937 downwards.
ACGAGTTTGGTATTGAAAAGATGGCCGATCTGATAGGCCTCTAATGTCCTGGGCGAATTGGCACTGATTGGAATGCCGTCATCATTCACAGGATGTGACAACACTACAGGGCGATAGTTCCAAGAGTCAGGAAACTTGCCGAACTCCTCAGCAAGAGCCAATTCAGGGCCAGCTGCCGACATACCCGTTAGAACGCCCTCAACAAGCGCTACTACAGGCACGACAAGATAATCTTTCCCGTGCAGAGATTCTGTACGGTAGGAACCACTTACGTGGGCTCGAATGCCTTGAAATGTGTTTTTGGTCATCACAGCTGGCCCTTACTTTGACAATTATATATGATCCTTGTGGTCGGATCAACAGGAATTTTGTGGTCCGACCAAAAGATTTAGTGGACTAGTTGACTTGGTCGCTATAAGCCGAAGACCTGATGGCAAATTTTGTGCCAAACCCTCCGGATGATGGTCTCCATCCGCAGTAGAACTCAATTCTACCACCCCAGTAACTGACATAAGGAGCCCATCCATTGATGAGGGACCAACGCCAATCAGTAACAGGAGGTCGAATATCTCTACCGGTAGTCGCTTGAACGGGCTTTGGACCTTTGACAGTAAAGCCCTTACCTTCGAAACCAATTACGAAACCCATGAAGTTTCCGATAGGATTCCTCAAGAACCAGATAAAGTCCCGAACAAACTGATTCCGGATATTGGGGAGATAGATTGCTCCGTTATTCACGATAGGAGCATGCCAACTATCTCCATTTCTGAACCACCACATAAATCCTGTAGGATATGGAGTCGGAGGAACGACTACTTCTTCGATTTCAGTCATGGGAACTTCCTTTATCGCGGTTCTCACAGTAGTCGGCCCAGCCTCATGCCTTTCTAGCAAAATACGGCATGACATACAGACCAAAGCGAGGTTCGAGAGGGAG